>JAFTFP010000281.1 GCA_017449485.1 Lachnospiraceae bacterium | reverse complement strand
TGCTCACCGTCCATGGATATTCTGATCTCCAGCAATCTGGAGCGTCTGATTTATCACATTGCAGGAGATGATGCAGAGAAGAATGCTGCGTATATGAAGCAGCTGACCGAAAGCGGCGTATATCACATTACGGATGAGATGAAGGAAAAGCTCGGCATTTTCTATGGCGGCTTTTCCGGAGAAGAAGCGACAGAGGACGCGATTCAGAGCCTGTACATGGATGAGGGCTATGTCATTGATCCCCATACTGCTGTGGGCAGAAGAGTCTATGACATTTATCGTCAGGAGACACAGGATGACACGGTCACGGTCATTGCTTCCACCGCCAGCCCGTTCAAGTTCGAGAGCACAGTCCTGCGCGCACTGGGCAAGCCCGTTCCGTGGGATTATGACGGAACCGGGAAGACGACGGCAGAACAGGATCTGGAGCTGGCAGAGAGTCTGTCCAGAACGGCGGGTGTTCCCGTGCCGGAGGCTATTGCCTCGCTGAAGAACGCCGAAGTCCGGCATACGACAGTCTGCGAAATCAATGAGATGGAAGAGCAGGTCCGCGCATTCCTGAAAGGAAGGGAATAACAGATGAATTTGTTCAGTCTGATCATCATTGCCGGCGGCGCCTATATTACCTATGCGGCCATCATGCTCAAGGCAAGAGGTGAAATCAACAGGAATGTGATGCTTCCCAGAAACCGCGATCCCAAACACTGCAAGGATCTGAAGGGATTCCAGCAGTTCATGTTCGGCCGGACGCTTGCTTTCGGCATTCTCGCCTTTCTGGCCGGCATGTGGACCAATATCAGTGATTTCATCACGATGTCCTGGGTCCCCTCGGTGCTGGTCGGCGCGGCGTTCCTGCTTTATGCGGCCTATTACATGAAGTGCATCAAGGATGCAGAAAAGAAATTCTGGTAAAACATCGAAAGGAACCTTACATAAACCCATGAACCAGTATATGGAAAGAGTTACGCGCCTTCGCGACGCAATGAAACGCAGCGGAGCTGATTTCTTCATGATTCCGACTGCAGATTACCATCAGTCGGAATATGTGGCTGATTTTTTTAAGACCAGAGAATTTTTCAGCGGATTCACAGGATCCAACGGCACACTGCTGATTTCGTCAGATTTTGCCGGACTCTGGACGGACGGACGCTATTTCATTCAGGCGGAGCGGGAGCTTGCGGGCTCCGGCATCGTACTGATGCGCATGGCGGATCCGGGTGTTCCGACGATCGGCGAGTATTTACTGGAGCACATGCCGGGAAACGGCGTGCTGGCTTTTGACGGACGATGCGTCAGCGCCCTTGAGGGCATTGCGCTCTCGAAGCAGCTGGCATCGAAGAACGTCCGCTTCCGGACCGATCTTGATCCGGCTGAGGGAATCTGGCAGGAACGGCCCGCCCTTCCCTGTTCAGAGGTCTTTCTTCTGGATGAGGCAAAATATGCCGGGGAGACGACACTTTCCAAGCTGGAGAGACTGCGCAGAGAGATGAAACAGGCCGGTACGGACTGCTTTGTCACCGGGCGGCTGGATGAAATTATGTGGCTTTTTAATATCCGCGCCAATGATGTAGAGTGCAATCCGGTTGCTCTTTCTTATGCTGTGGTCACAGATGAGTGCAAGATACTGTTTCTGCAGAAGAGCAGTATCACCCCGGCCCTCACAGATTTTGCCCGGAATAATGACATCACGATTCTTCCCTATGAGGAGATTCTTACCTACCTGCAGGAAATGAAGCAGCCGGAGCGCGTCCTTTTCGATGCCGCCGGGCTTTCCTATGCTCTTTACGCGTCGCTTCTTGCGCGCGTGGGTGAACAGGGCATGCAGGAGCAGGACAGTCCGCTGCAGAAGATGAAGGCGGTCAAGAATCCGGTTGAAATCGAGAATATCAGAAGCTGCTACATCGAGGATTCGGCGGCACTGTGCAAGTTCATTTACCGGATCTCGAAGCGGGCCAGGAAGGCACAGGAGAGCACCGGGGAATCGCCGGCGCCGCTTAGCGATGAAGAAGGAAAACCGGTCACGGAATATTCCGCGGCGATGGAGCTGGATGCGCTCAGGGCCCAGATTCCGGATTTTGTTGAGCTTTCCTTCCCGACGATCGCGGGCTATGGCCCGAACGCGGCCATGATGCACTATGAGGCAGACGAAGACAATGCCGCGCCGCTGCTGGCGGCGGGGATGTATCTGGTGGATTCCGGCGGGCAGTATCTGCGCGGTACCACAGATGTAACCCGGACCTTCGCGCTGGGGCCGGTCACGGATGAAATGAAGAAGCATTTCACACTGACGGCTGTCGGAAATCTGCAGCTGCAGAGCGCTGTTTTCCTTTATGGCTGCACAGGCAAGAATGTCGATATCCTCTCCAGAGAGCCGCTCTGGCAGATCGGCATTGACTATAAGTGCGGAACAGGACACGGGATCGGCTATCTTCTGAATGTCCATGAGGGTCCGCAGAACATCCGGTGGCGGTTTACGCCCGGCCAGAAGGAGGCGGTCCTGGAAGAAGGAATGATCGTCTCGGATGAGCCCGGTGTTTATCTGGAAGGAAAATACGGCATTCGTATTGAGACGATTCTGCTGGTCAGGAAGATCTGTGAGAACGGCGACGGAACCTTCCTCGGGTTCGAGCCGCTGACCTTTGTGCCGATTGACCGGGCTCTGATCGATCCGGCTTATCTGACACCGCAGACCTGCAGCGTATTGAATGCCTATCATCAGATGACCTATGAGAAGATAGCGCCTTTCCTCAATGAAGAGGAGCAGGTGTGGCTGCGGGAACAGACGGCACCGATCACGATTCCCGGCTGCGAACAGCAGTGATAAGGGTGTCAAACTTAAATGGCGAAGGCCTGAGGAGGAGAAAGCGAAGATGGCAGAACTGAACGGACTGAGAGCAAAGCTGGATGCAATCCGCGATGAAATCCGGCAGAAGGCGGGGGAGATGGATTCCTCCAGGACCGCCTATGAGATGAGAAAGCTCTTTCTGGACTCGAAGAAGGGCAAAATCGGGCAGCTGATGCAGGAAATGAAGAACATTCCGGCTGATCAGCGGGCCGACTACGGTAAAGCTGTCAATGAACTGAAGAGCTGGGCGCAGGAACGTTTTGATGAGGTCGACCGCTCATTAAAGGAGCGGGAGATGCAGCTGCGCTATGAGAGCGAGAAGATCGATGTGACCATGCCGGCGGTGAAGATGCGTCCCGGCAATCTGCACCCGGTAACGCTGGTGCGGGAACAGCTGATTGATATTTTTGCAGGTATGGGCTTTGAGATTTTCGAGGGCACGGAAATTGAAAATGATTATTACAATTTCACGGCGCTGAATACCCCTCAGGATCACCCTGCCAGAGATATGCAGGATACCTTCTATCTGTCGAAGGAATTCCTTCTGCGCACGCAGACTTCCTCCGGCCAGATCCATGTCATGGAGAATTCCAAGCCTCCGATCAAGATTCTGTCCCCCGGAAAGGTCTTTCGCTCGGATGACGATGCGACACATTCGCCGATGTTTTCCCAGATGGAAGGTCTGGTTGTGGACGAAGGAATTACTCTCGGAGATCTGAAGGGCATGCTGGATCTTTTCGTGCAGAAGATTTTCGGCGAGCAGACGACGACCAGACTGCGGCCGTCCTATTTCCCGTTCACGGAGCCCTCTGTAGAAGTGGATGTGAGCTGCTTCTCCTGCGGCGGCACAGGCTGCAGTCTGTGCAAGGGAACCGGCTGGATTGAGGTCCTTGGAGCCGGCGTGGTCAACCGGAAGGTCCTTGAAAACTGCGGAATCGATCCGGACCGGTACAGCGGATTTGCGTTCGGAATCGGACTGGAAAGAATTGCGATGCTCAAGTACGGCATCCCGAACATCAAGCTGCTGTTTGAATCAGATATCAAGGTTCTGAAGCAGTTTTACTGATCCGGACATGACACCGGAAAACTTTCTGGAAGGAGTATAGAACGATGTTAGTACCGCTTAGCTGGTTGAAGGATTATGTAGATATTGATGTGACGCCGCAGGAACTGGAGGAAAAGCTGTTTTCCTGCGGGTTTGAAGTAGATGAGCTGATTGAAACCGGCGCAGATATTCAGAATGTGGTGGTGGGCCTGGTGGAGACCTGTGAACCCATTCCGGATACGCACCTGCATGTCTGCAGCGTCAATGCCGGGGAGAAGGGAACCTTTCAGGTCTGCTGCGGCGCGGACAATGTGCGCGCAGGCGGCAAGTATCCGCTGGCACTGGTTGGCGCCCAGGTCATTGAGACGGCCAAGGACCATGTGACGGTCACAGGACTGATGACCATCAAGAAGGGAAAGCTCCGCGGAATTGATTCCGAAGGAATGCTCTGCTCCGGAACGGAGCTGGGCCTGACAGAGGAGCTGTACCCGGGGGCCGGCTACAACGGCCTTCTGGAGCTGCCTGAGGACGCTGTGCCCGGAGAAGATGTCAAACCCATCGTCGGGCTGGATGAGTGGATCTACAATATTGAGATTACCGCGAACCGTCCGGATTGCCAGTGCATTCTCGGCATCGCCCGTGAGGTGGCTGCAGTGCTGAACAAGGAACTGAAAATGCCGGCGACGGATTACACTGTGAACGGATCCGCGAACGAAGGCTTTTCCGTCACGGTTGAGGCACCGGATCTGTGCCCCCGTTATATCGGACACTATGTCAGTGATGTTAAAATCGGCGAGTCTCCCGCCTGGATGAAGCGCAGACTGGCGCTGGTCGGGAATAATGCCATTTCCAATATCGTTGATATCACAAACTACGTCATGAAGGAAATCGGTCAGCCGATGCACGCTTTCGACGGCAACTTCCTGCGCGGAAACCGGATTGTGGTGCGGCGCGCGAAGGAAGGCGAGAAGATCGTTACGCTGGATGAGAAGGAGTTCACGCTGAACCCGGAGAACCTGGTGATCTGTGACGGCGAGGGCCCGGTGGCGCTTGCCGGCATCATGGGCGGCCTCAACTCGGAGATTCGCCCGGATACGACGGCTGTGACGTTTGAAGCGGCCAAGTTCATGAGAGACAACATCCGCCGCAGCTCCCGGGCACTGGGACAGTCATCAGATTCCAGCGCAGCTTTCTCCAAGGGCGTCTATGAGTACACGACGGTTCTGGCCATGAACCGCGCGCTGCATCTGGTGGAGGAGCTTGGATGCGGCAAGGTCTCTGCGACCCACGTGGATGTGAACACTGGCAATTCTCTTGAAAAGCGGGAGATGAAGGCCAGCGTAAAGAAAGTCAACGGGGTGCTTGGCATTGAAGTTCCGGAAGAGGATATCCTCCGGATCTTAAGCGGCCTGCAGATGGAACCGGAATTAAAGGGCGATGAGCTCACCATCCGGATTCCTGCCTACCGCGAGGATATGGAAGATTATCCGGACATCGCTGAAGAACTGATCCGGATGTATGGCTATGACCATGTACAGCCCACCTTCCTGGATTCAGCCAAGGTTACTTCCGGCGGACGAAACCTCAAGCAGCAGACAGAGCTCGAGATCCGCAAGATGCTCTGCGGCCTGGGCGCTTACGAGTGCATGCACTATTCCTTCTTCTCACCGGCAGATCTGGATCTGCTCCGGCTTCCGGAGGATGCGCCGGAACGTAAGGCTATCCGGATCCTGAATCCGATCAACGAGGATCTGTCTTTAATGCGAACAACCCTGGCGGCACAGATGATTGCAGCAGTGTCCAGAAATCAGAAGAAGGCTACGCTCGAGGGAAGACTGTTCGAGATTGGGAACACCTTCTTTGCGAAGGAGCTGCCGCTGCAGGATTATCCGGAGGAGCGCAGTACACTGTGCGCGGCCGTTTTCGGCGAAGAGGAGGATTTCTTTACCCTGAAGGGAATTGCAGAGAATCTGGCGGAGCTTCTGCACACCAGCTTTACCTTTGAACCTGTAAAGAAGAGCTTCCTGCATCCGTACCGCGGTGCGAAGATCCTGCATAATGGCGAGGAGATCGGCTGGCTGGGCCAGATTTCCTATGAGATCCAGAAGGACATGGATCTGCGCGTGCCGGCTTATCTGATGGAGATCAGCCTGTACAAGCTGGAGGCGTGCTATGGAAAGGCACCGGTCTTCAAGCTGCTCTCCAGATTCCCGGATGAAAAGAGAGATCTCGCACTGGTCATGGACCGCGATGTCACCTGCGGTCAGGTCGAGGAGGCGATTTACTCCAGCTGCAAGTATATTACAGACGTCACTCTGTTCGATGTGTACGAGGGCGCTCAGATTCTGACAGGAAAGAAGAGTATGGCCTTCACGATTACCTTCACGCCGGGCGAGGAGGATTTCGCCCCCGGTG
>JAFTFP010000280.1 GCA_017449485.1 Lachnospiraceae bacterium | reverse complement strand
GACTGAGTCAAAATCGTCTGCTCTCAGTCCGAGTTCGCGCGCGTAATATTTTGCATTCGGATAATCCGCTTCATTGACAGTGAAGTCAGCGGATTCACCGGGCTTCAGGAAAAAGACGTTGTCATAAATGACACCGTTCAGATTAACCTGCTGGAATGTCGCCTGCCGTGTGTTGCCCTTCGCATCGGTGATCACCGCGCTGGTCAGCGGCAGATCCGATCCGTCCGGACCGGCGCCTGCCAGGAATGCCTGGTAGGCAAAGAAGACGTTCGCGTACTGTTCCTGAGCGGAGTCAGCGAGATTCTTCTTGATTTTAAAGGTCTCCGGCGTAACGGTAGGCAGGTTGAACTTCACGTTCAGGTTGGAAGCATGCGCGCCGCGCTCCATGTAGAACA
This sequence comes from Lachnospiraceae bacterium, assembly GCA_017449485.1. Lineage (GTDB taxonomy): Bacteria > Bacillota > Clostridia > Lachnospirales > Lachnospiraceae > CAG-791. Next base: position 4,592 of record JAFTFP010000280.1, on the reverse strand, counting down.
TCGTCATGGAGTGTCCTGTGTAATCGTCAAAAGTAGGAGTCCCGCTGTATGTACCGGTCGCAGCATCATAGGTCATCTTGAAGTGTTCGCTGACCTTCGTCGGATCCCAGGGATCACCGTTCGGGAAAATACCTGCTGCCTTGAACTCGTCAAAGATGGTGGACGACTCTCCGGTAGAATAAGTGATTGCACCGGTCTGGAAATTGATCCGGCCGGTCTGGGAACTGTGGATACCGCCTACATCCAGGATACGCACGCCGTCGACATAAACCCACAGATCGTCATCTCCGGAGAATTCGTAGATGATCGGGTTTCCGAATTCGTCGAGGCCGTCTTTGGAGCAGAGGAAATTGGTTTCCAGCTTCATGCCGAAGTAGTAGTCAATCTTCGGTTCTTTGGTGCCGTTGGCATACCCTGCGACATAGATATCCTCCATGTAGCGCGGATCCGATGTGGGAACGCTGGTATAGTGATGGGGGTTGCCCACCGGGTTCTTCAGCGAGTTGTACGGGAAGAAGTTGCCATAGGTAAGATCTGCCGTATCGGCTGTTCCGAGCTGACGGTATACTTCAAACCTGTTGTTGGCTTCGTCGAACCATGCGTAGTTCTGACGAGCGTTGTAGCTGTAATATCCGGTCTCGGAATAGACGCTCGCGAGGAACAGGTTGGAAGGTGTGCCCTTCTGATATGTCGAATTAAAGAGCTGGTTCAGCTTTGTGTCATTCGCAAGAACACGGTTGACGAGATTCCTCTGAATGCTCGTCGGCGTGTACAGGTCAGTACCCATGATGCCCGACATCATGGAACGGCTCGGGAAGTCGTACATCGTGATCCTGATTTTGTCACTGCTGATCGTCTCCACGATGTCCAGCTTCGCCTGGGGATCCTTATCCTTCGGCACAGTGGTCGCAAAGCGGAACGTTCTAGAATCCGAGCGCGTCGGCTCCGCCACGATCTCGCCATCCTTATTTACATAGTGAACGCCGAAATAGCCGCCCTCGTTCCAGGTCTCGACTGTGGAAATCGCAGCGCCGTCGTCGCGGCCGGTGAGATGTACACTGCCGTCCTCGGAGGAAACGACACCATTCATGGAAGGCGTCAGGTATTTGCCCGTGGCCGGGTTGTAGAGCTGGTAATAACCGGTCGGATTCTTGCTCTCCAGATCATCGACATAGATCACCAGCTGCCAGTAGAGCTCCGGCGTCGTCCAGTTGTTGTCAGGGCTGGCGGCCATGTAGATCTGATCGCCGGATTCTGTCACGCGCACCAGCTCGCCGTTTCCGTCCAGCGCATACAGTTCCGTCTCACCTGTGGTTTCATTGACAACACTCTGATACAGGATGATCTGGTCGCTCTCTCCGACAGATCCTTCCTGTCCATACACTTTATAAATTCCGTCAAGATCGGAGACCGAAGCCATGTACGCGGTCGCAAAGGCATCTGTGGCCTTCGTCAGATAGATCTTCTCCGAATCGCCGAAATAGTTGTTGGCACGGAAGCCGTTCGCGATGTTATCGCCCTGCAGGTTCGGAGCCATACCGCCATGGTCAAGCCGGACCCTGCCGCCGTCCTGCACGGTCACCGTGATTTCCTGGGCTTCGCCTGCGGTGTCGGACAGGATGATCGGTCCTTCTTTCGTCGACGAAATCGTCAAATACTTCTTACTGCCGTCTACCATTGTCGAAACATAGTAGACACCATTCTCCGGATCAACCGGCTCAAAAGTCCATTTTGTCTCACTGCCGTCGGAGAAGATCATCTGCTCCCCGTCAACGGTAACTACCTCCACCTGCAGCGCGGCGCGCCTGTTGGAGTATTTCGGGTTGTTTTCCGACTGAATGGTGCTGTACTTATTTTTTACAAGTACAGTCAGGGCATACGACTGGCCGGCAAAATCCGTCACCGGATCTCCGGTCGCTCCGTCCTGGTCCACAAACACATATCGCGAAAAGCTCTCGGTGGTGAAGCAGATCGCGTCGGTATCCTTGTCGTCCGGCGTGATCACGTCGTCACCGTCTTCGGTGAAGTGCACGACACTGACGGACTCATCCGCCTTCATCCCGACGAGCTCTGCGGAGACGTCAACAGCCGCCGCCGGCTGCACCTCCGTGCCGGCGCTCATGATCGAGATGTCAAAAATACGGATCTTCCCGGCTGACGGTGTGGTTTCCGCATCCGTGCCGGCGTTTTCACGCAGTGCCTCGAGCGTGCGGCTTACCGCCTCTTCGTACTCCTCATCTTCTTCCATGATCTCGGTCACTTCGAGTTCAGCGTCCTCGGGGATCTTCGCATCCGCACCGTAAGTCACAATGATCTCATAGGTTGCGCCGCTCGCACTGATGACGCGCTTGCGCAGCTGTCCGTCCACCCGGAATCCGAACACGGAGAAGCTCTCCGTCTCGAACCGGATCTGGTTTTCATCTATCAGGGCGGTATCGTCCTGGTTGATCTGTTCGACGTGGATGTCGTCGGCTGTAATGTTTTCCGCCTCAATCGTGGCATCCACCTGGGATTTGACCTGCTCGGACAGAGTCAGGTGACTGACTTCGATCTGCTCCGGCTCATCCGCAAGATCGGAGAGCTGGGTCTGCAGGAAGCGGAACTTCACGTTCACATCGCCTTCCTTCGGCTCAAACTCAACCTTCCCGCCGTCCGGGTTTTCAATCATGAAAGCGATGTAATAGAGCAGCGTGTTGGAAGCATAATAAGCATCGCCATTTTCAGCGCTGCCGTCTTCTGCAGCGTCCGCACCTGTGCCGTTCTGCGCCGCATTCTGATTCAGGGCGTCCAGGTAGGCGTCCTGCATCGGTCCCTGCGGGATGGGCGTCACAACCAGCTCCGCCTGGTCCGGCACAGCGTCCCCGCTGGAGAGCCGGACAGTCACTTCGATTTCGTCGTCACAATACAGATAGAAGGTGCGGCTCTGCTCCTGTGCCCTGTAGGTGAGCACAATTTCCGCATCCTCGGTGAGCGCATGCTTTTCTTCGCCGGTACCGTAGAAATAAGCCGGTCCCTTGAAGGCCTGTGTGCCTGCGTTATTCTCTTCGTCCGCCGCCTCATCGTCCTGCTGCCCATCCGCGTTTTCACCGGACGCTGCCATCTCTTTCCTGAGCCACTCGGCGGGAGCGCCGTTTATAGTCGCATGGTCAAAATGATATTCCACTTCATAGTAGCGGTTGGTGTTTCCGATACGCGTCGCCGCGCTGACGCTTTCGCCCTGCGGGAACTGATCGAAAGAAACGGTCCCGTCAAAATCAGGAAGGTCCAGTCCGCTGTATTCGCCGATAGTCGTTCCGTCCTCATCGACAATGCTGTAATGAAGGACAGGTATCTTCTGCTCTTCTTTTTCTTTAATTACTTCTGTCTGCTCACAGCGCACCGTGACAGCAGTATCTTCCTTTACTTCATGTTTTGCCCCGTCTGCTGTCTCATAGCCGAACGACGGAACCCTCACCTCGACTTCAACTGTCTCGGTAAATTCTTCTTCCTGTGCGGCGGTCTCGCTAGAAGAAGCTTCTGCCACATCCGATGCTTCGGATTCGCCGGCCGCTTCATCGGCTGCTGCGTCAGTGCCGGACTCTGCGTGGCTGACTGCGCGTCTGATTTTATGAATGGTCTTCTCGACCGTGATGGTTTCATAAGTCACATAGAGACGGGTGACTTCTTCGCCGCCGGCTTCGGCTGCCGTGAAAGCGTAACCCTCGGGAGCTTCGACGCTTTCTTTATTAAAGAAGTATTCCGTTCTGCTCTCGGAGAGATCGATTGTCTGGGTGATGGGATTGCCGGAAGCGGCGGATTCATCTTCACACTCATCCGCGGCGCTGCCATCGGTGATGGATTGACCGTTCTGATCAACAAAATTCAGAGTAAAACGAACACGGGGGATCTCGATCTCCGGCATGTCCTCACTGAGAATGATTTCTTCGTACTCTGTTTCAGCCGCAGTCTCTTCTTTCTTCTCCTGCTCCTCGTCCTCTTTTTCGTCGTCCTCGGATTCTTCCTTCTCTGCGCCTTCCTCGCCTTCCTGTGTTTCCGCTTTTTCCGTCTCGTCCGTAATCTCTGTCTCGTCCGTTCCGGCAGCTTCCGCCGCATCGTCAATACTCTCAGGGACAATGTTCTCTTCGGCATCAGAATAATCCGCAGAATCCTGTGCCTCAGCAGTCGCCGGCTCCTGCACGTCTGCCGGTGTCTCTGCGGGCGCTTCCGATTCTGCGGGAGCCGGAGCTTCCGCTTCCGCGGGTGCTGCCATTTCCTGCGGCGCTTCCGTCGTTTCGCCGTCCTCTGCCAGAACATGGATCTGCGTTGTACAGCAGGAAGAAGCGGTCAGAACAGCCGCCAGCAGGATGCTTAAAAATCTGTATTTAAGCTTTCTGCATTTTATTCTCTTCAATAGAAAGTACCCCGTCAGTTGAAAAACCTTTTTATCTATAAACCGTATACATAAGTACAGGGAACAGTAAGTCTATAATAGAATTATCATAAATTTCGATAGTTGTAAAGTTTTTTCTTCATTTTTTGATTATTTTGATGCGATTAATTATGTTATAGTACATTTGCCATGAATAATATCTTTCTCCGATATATTCTTGAAT
>JAFTFP010000279.1 GCA_017449485.1 Lachnospiraceae bacterium | reverse complement strand
TCCGCGGCAGCGGGACCTATCTGGCCGATGAAAAGGAAAACAGAAATACGGAAATCGCCGTCCTTGTCAGCAATGCCGACGCCTATCTATACCCCCGGCTGATCAGGGATATCGAGGCTGTCTGTCTTCCGGCAGGTCTTCAGGTGACCGTATACTCTACCAGGAATGAAGTGATGAGAGAGCGTACAGTTCTTTCATCCCTGCTGAAGAACAAACCCGCGGGCATTCTGATGGAAGGCGCTAAAAGCGCACTGCCAAGCCCGAACCTGGATCTGCTCTCCGCGATCGAGCGGCAGGGGATCCCGCTGGTCTTCCTGATGGCTCCGCTCCCGGTCCCCGGAAATGCGCCCTGCATCCGGGCAGACAACGAAGGCGGCGCAGCGATGCTGGTCCGCTATCTGCTGGATAAAGGCCGCCGCAATATCGGCGGGATTTTCAGGAGCGATGAGCTGCAGGGAACGGAACGATATCATGGGTTTGTAAATGAGCTTTTACGCAGCGGCTGCCCGGTGAATGAGAAAACCATTCTCTGGTATGATACAGCAGATTACATCGAGCTTCTGCAGAAGACGGATCAGCTGCCTGCGCGGCTGAGCTGTGCGCGGCTTGCAGGCTGCGATGCGCTCGTATGCTGCAATGATGAAATTGCCTATCACATGATCCGGCATCTTCTGAAGGCGGGGATACGCGTTCCGGAAGACATGGCCGTCGTCAGCTTTGACAACAGTCATTACTGTCTTTTAAGTCCTGTATCCATTACTTCTCTTACTCATGAAAAACATCAGCTGGGAAAACTCGCAGCTGATGCTCTTGTGAATCTCATAGACGAAAAAAGTGCGCGGTCAGTGCGCCTTTCATGGACTCTCCGGGAGCGGAAGAGCGGCTGATGATCTGTTTTTTCCGGTTTCTCTGCGATACCGCGCCGGGGAAGTGCCGCTGTATTTTCTGAAAACGGTCATGAAATAGTTATAATCTGTGAAGCCGCACTGTTCCGAAATCTCATGAATTGAAAGATCCGCGTTCTCTGCAAGCAGCTTTCTGGCCCGTTCGATGCGCATACGCCGGATATGCTCGGCGATGCCTTCTCCATAGTATTCACGGGAGATTTTATACAGTGCTGTCTTTCCGATCTGGAAGACTTCACAGAGCCGTCCCGCATCCAATGGCTCCTGAAGATGCGTCTCCAGATAATCATCGATCTGCACCGGCAGCTCCTGCTTTTTCAGTGAGATCATCTGATCGATGCACAGCCAGGATGTAACCGCCATCAGAATTCTGGAGGCGGCAAGAACCGTTCCCTCGTCCGTCAGCGGCAGCAGTGCCAGCAGGTCTTTCAGATGCTCCGGATCCAGATCATATTTTGCACAGTTTTCCAGAACATTTTTCTGCGCCGCCTCCAATGTTTCGTCTGACAGCAGGTGTCCGAACATCAGATAGGCAACCGGGAGATTCCCCATGAAGACCGGCGCCACCGCCTCGGTGAGGCCGGCATGACAGCGGTAGACGTACGGCCTGCGCAGTGCGGAAGCCTTCATGCAGGCCCTTCGGTCACAGTCTCTGCAGGCCTTCTCCGCCTCCGGATTATTGCGGATATAGCGGCAGACGCCGGCCATTTCCTGCGGGCAGGAGGTGAGCTCGTGGAGCTCCTCATCAAAAATCGTGATGCGTATTCCGGTCAGGGTGTGGAAATCCCGCAGCAGAGCGTTCAGTTTCTCGAAGTTAAAAGATGATAGCATGACTTAACTCCTTCAGCGGACCTCAGTATTCTCTTTCCCGGATCAGTTCTTCAGTCAGCACGCCGGATGAAAAGAAGGTCTCGTCTACATAGGTCAGCTTCGCGGGCGTCTCTCCCGCTTCCAGCTGCTTGATCAATGAAGCAACCCGCGGACCGTGGAGCGGATTGCACTCGACGCAGATATTAATCCGTCCTTCCCGGCACAGTTCCAGTGCTTCCCGCACCGCATCAAAGGAAATCACCATTACATCGCCTTCAGTCCCGCAGCGGATGCCGGCTTCATCCAGTGCGCGGATGGCGCCGAAGGTCATATTGTCATTTTCGCTGTAAATCACATCGATTTCCTGACCGGTCTTAAGGAAATCCCGTACCAGCTCATACGCCTTGGCCTCCGTGTACTCGCCCTTAAGCCTGGATACAATCTTCCACCCGGGGTGCGTACGCACCGCATCATCCAGCGCCTTGGTCCGCTGAATCTGGGCAGTCGCACCGTCAGTACCCTGTATATGAAGAATGCGCAGCGGCTGGTTCAGCCTGCCCTGCTGCTGGATGGTTCCTTCCAGCCATCTGATGGCCCGCTGCCCTTCCGAGAGGAAGTCGGAGCCCACCCAGCCGGTATAAAGACTTTCGTCACTGACCGCAATCTGCCGGTCTACAATAATAACCGGAATTCCGGCGTCCCGGGCCTCCTGCAGCACATCATCCCATCCGGATTCCGCGATCGGTGCAAGGACAATATAATCCACGTCCTGTTGAATAAAGTTCCGGATCGCGAGCAGCTGGTTCTCCTGACGCTGCTTCGCATTGTCAAAAATCAGTTCAAACCCGTTTTCCTCGCTCAGCGCACTGATCATGGAGGCGGTGTTGGCCATCCGCCAGTCCGACTCCGAACCCACCTGCGAGAAGCCGACGCGGATCAGGTTTTCCTCCTGCGCCGGTGCCTCTTTCTGCCCGCATCCGGCACAGATCAGGCCGGCAAGCAGTATCACGGCTGCCAATGCGGCGCACAATGTGCGGCTCTGTCTCCCGGATCTTTTATTCAT
>JAFTFP010000278.1 GCA_017449485.1 Lachnospiraceae bacterium | reverse complement strand
TACCGGTAAACAGCAGCATCAGATTGAAGAGCCTGCGGAGCGTCTTCTCATCTCCTTTTCCCCAGTACTGCGCACCCAGAATGGAACCGGCGCCCGTGATAGCCATCAGAAACATATTCTGAACGAACTGAATCTGCGTGGCCAGCGAAACCGCGGTCATCTGCGCCTGCGCCACCCGGCCGAGCATCAGTGCATCTCCGGCCGCGACCAGAGAAAGCATCAGACTCTGCAGAATAATGGGAAGTGAAATCTGTCTGAGCTTGCTGTAAAAAACTTCGTTGTCTACCCTTACCATGACTTGAAAACCTTGAAAAAATAACTAAATTTCATAAAACACTGCAACGTGCAGAATCTTACTTGATTGTGAATCCGCCGTCAATGATGAGGTTGTGGCCCGTGATCATGGAAGCGCCGCTGCTGCACAGATAGGCAATTGCACTGGCGACCTCCTCCGGCTCTGCGAACCGGCCCGAGGGCATCTCCTGCTTCAGTGCGTCTCCGTGCGGGCCGTCCCAGGCCTGGTGTCCCATGGCGGTCATGACCACGGTCGGCGAGACGGCGTTGACCCGGATGCCATATTCGCCCCATTCCAGCGCCAGAACCTTGGTCAGGGCCAGCACGCCGCCCTTGGAAGCACAGTAGGCCGCGTGACGCTTCAAGGCAATGACGCCGCCCTGGGAGGCGACATTCACTATGCAGCCCTGCACATGATTCTCAATCATATAGCTGCCGACCGCCTGTGCCATGAGAAAGCTGGCCGTCAGATTGACTTCAATGACTTTGTTCCAGTCCGCCTCCGGGAGCTCTTCCGCATTGCCCAGCAAGGTGATGCCGGCGCAGTTGACGAGAATATCCACCTGGCCAAAATGCTCGATTCCGGCCTGAATCAGCGCCTTACGGTGCTCCGCGTCACAGACATCGCCGCGCACGCCTACGGCCCGCTCTGCGCCCATTTCCCGGGCCATTTCCTCCACCTGCGGATTGCGGCCGCTCATGACGACATTGGCACCCTGTGACAGGAAATACGAAACCGTGCAGTTGCCGATGCCGGATGTCCCGCCGGTGATGATCGCGGTCTTCCCTTTCAGACCCAGATCCAGTGAACTGATTTCATCCTGTGAATAAACGGGCAGCATAGCTTATCCTCCTGTTATTGTGTGAGATGATTTGATCAGATGCGGTGTTCCTTCCTAACTGTAACATATCTACCCATGAAACACACGGATCACATCGCTTCTACATGTCGGGGTGATATTGTCTGACCAGCTGGTCAAAATATGGCAGCCGGCGATCAATGATTTCTCGCATTCCGTTCAGCACGTCGTCCAGGTTTTCCTGTGTGATTTCGTGTACGCCGCTGGCAAAACACGACACCATATTCTGGCAGACCTGCGTGCTGTAGTGCTGGTAGTCTGAATAATTGGACAGATCAGTGACGATCTCTTCCAGATCCGGGAAGAAAAATACACGCACATTAGGCCTGGAAAGCAGCTGCTCCGAGATGTCCCTGTATTGCGCAAGAACCGCCTCCAGACGGTTTTCACGCTCGACATTGTACCAGTACAGCATGCTGTAAGGCGGGAAGAAAAAGACGAATTCCGTTTCCTGGTGCGCGTCGACATAAGGCAGAATATTCTGCGCCAGATTGATCTGTACGGGCGGCAGCACTGTGTCCGGCGGCACCGGCACCTGCGCTGCTTCAGAGGGCACAAAGCCCCGCATGACAGGCTCTTCTCCGTAGTATTCCGCGGTCTGCCACTCCGTCATATAAACCGTAGACAGATCAGTCCCCTCCCGCTCCGCGATCGGCCGCAGCACGTACTGCAGCAGCACATCCTTATTCAGCACATAGGCAATATCATTCAGCAGCAGCGAGTCATACAGATAAGTTGGCTGCGGATATTTGGTTTCGTCCGGCGGCGCCGTAAAGGTCGATACATCGAGTGCAATATATGCGGCTTTTACAGGATTGGTTTTCCGGGAAAGGGAGCGCTCATCGAAAACAAAGGACAGGACGTTGGAGAGGTCCCGCGGATAGGCGCCGTTGCTGGAAAGCTTGACCATATCAAGACCCAGCTGCTGCGCGAAATCATCCGTGTCAAAATTCAATGTCATGGAGGAACCGGTCAGAAAGCTGTCATAGGTCATATTCCGGGCCATGCCTGGATTCTGAGACAGCTGATTATCCACTACGTAGGGAAAACCCGGCAGCGGCCTGTGATAGTGAAAAAACGGATCCACATACACTGTCAGCGCGATGCAGGCGGCAAACAGCAGGCAGATTGTCACAGCACATGTGATCCCGGCCTTCCGGACCGATGCGGCCCCGGCAGACCCTTCTGAACTTGATCTGTATGTAACGGATTGACGACTCTTCTTGATCATGCTCCGATCGACTCCAGTCAGAACTTGAAATAAAGGAAGGTGCTGACCTTTCCAAGTGAAATGACGCACCAGACAAACAGCACAGCGATCAGGAAATAGCTGAAAGTACGGATCCGGTGATTTTCCGCGTATTCCCGGAAGGTATGCCGGTTAAATGCAATAAAGCAGGAAACGGCAATCACCAGCCACATGCTGATATAACCGCTGTAGGTCCATGAATCCAGATGCAGCACCTTCAGGGCGTACCAGATTTCATCCAGCTGACAGCTTTTGGCCAGGCGGATGGAACAGCGGAGCCACGGCTTGCTGAAGACAATTTTAATGAGGTCCAGTGCCTGCGGAATGTTCTCGGCCCGGAAAAAGACCCAGGCGACAGACACATACACAAAGTTCAGGCTGGTACACAGCAGACGGATCACAGGCTGATCCGGCGTGAGGGTGATCTGCCTGGATTGACAGCGGGCAGCTTTTCGTTCATACAACAGACGATACAGAACACTCATCAGGCCGTGCATGGCGCCCCAGACCAGGAACGTCAGACCCGCACCGTGCCAGATGCCGCTGATCAGAAAGACAATCATCAGATTGATGCAGGTTCGTGCTGTGCCCTTTCTGCTTCCACCCAGC
>JAFTFP010000277.1 GCA_017449485.1 Lachnospiraceae bacterium | reverse complement strand
CTTGCCGGCCTGCTTGAATTCCTCAAACTTCCGGTAGCACTTGGCCTGGAAGAAGACATCGCCGACCGACAGTGCCTCATCCACGATCAGGATTTCCGGCTCGATATTGATGGCCACTGCAAAGGCGACACGCATGAACATGCCGCTGGAATACGTCTTGACCGGCTGATAGATATACTCACCGATATCTGCGAATTCCAGAATGGCATCCAGCTTGGCATCGATCTCCTTCTTCGAGAACCCGTTCATGGTTCCGTTCAGGTAGATATTCTCAATGCCGTTGTATTCCATGTTGAAGCCGGCGCCCAGCTCCAGAAGAGCGGAAATCCGTCCGTTGACCTGAACCGTCCCCGAGGTCTGCGTCAGCACGCCGGTAATGATCTTCAGAATCGTGGATTTGCCGGAGCCGTTGGTTCCGATAATACCCACTGTCTCGCCCTGCCGGATGGTCATGTTGACATGATCCAGCGCCAGATGCTCTGTGTAATGAGACCATCTGGAAAAGCCGAGTGCGTCCTTGAGCCGGTCCCGCCCCCGCGCATACAGCTTGTAGCGCTTGGAGACGTCCGTGACCTCGATCGCGATATTCTGCTTTGTGGTTTCAGTGTTGTCCATTTCTCTTATTTGGTCCATATCCGCCGCAGCCATATTTTGCCTACAGGACATCCGCAAACATCGGCTTGAGCCGCTTGAAGATCAGTGAGCTCAGCACAAAGATCAGTGCCGTCACGATCCAGAAATATGCTGAAGAATAAAAGTGTTCGAAGAACCAGCCCTCTCCGTAGACAGACATTCTGAAGCCTTCCACAATATAGGCCATCGGATTCAGCTTCAGGAACGGTTTGATACTGTCATCCATCGTGTTGATATTCCACAGAACCGGCGTCGCCCAGACGCCCACCTGCAGAATAATGGAAACCACCTGCTGCAGATCGCGGAAAAAGACGACGATCGAGCAGGTCGCATAGCACAGTCCCAGTACGAAGATAAACTCGCAGGCGGAATAGTACAGCAGCTGCAGCGTGTAGACCGTGGGGTAATATCCATACAGACATGCAATGAAAAGCAGCACCGCTGTAAAGAATATGTGCACGAAAAAGGCCGCGATGATCTTGATGATCGGCAGGACGCTGATCTTGAACACGACCTTCTTCACCAGATAGTTATATTCCAGCAGAGAAGCCGTGCCGCCTGAGAGCGCGTCTGAGAAGAAGAACCACGGGACAAAGCCCGCCGTCAGAAACAGCACATAGGGAACGTCGCCTCCGCCCATGGCTGCCTGCCGCGCGGCGCCGAAGATCTTGTCGAAAACGAACCAGTACATCAGAACCTGAATGACCGGCGGAACCAGCGCCCAGATCGTGCCCAGGTAGGAGCCCGCGTAGCGCTTCTTGAAATCGTTGACAGCAAGACGCCAGATCAGACGGCGGCTCTGCCACAGTTCCACGGGCAGCGTCGTCATCTTATCATAGAAAATCGTGAACAGCATAAGACCCACTGACAGCAGAAGACAGCCGCAGATTTTCTTAAGTCTGGCTGTCTCCGGATCTTCCAGCGGATTATTATGCAGCAGCACAACGAGCGCCAGCAGAATTGCTGCCGCCCAGACGATGCCCAGCACTATGGTCTTATGCCTGCCGGAGTCCATCTTCATCTGAAAGGGATCCCCCGCTGTGCGCAGTAGTCCCGGATTCCGTTCCACTTCTGATCCTTTTCAGACAGGATCAGCGGGGTGCCCTCCTGGAAAGGCCATGCCACACCGATTTCCGGATCGTCAAACTTCAGGCCGCCTTCATCATTCGGGTGATAGAAGTCCGAGCACTTGTATGTAAACTCAGCCTCCTCTGACAGCACCAGGAAGCCGTGTGCGAAGTTCTTCGGAATAAAGAACTGTTTCTTGTTTTCAGCAGAAAGAAGTGCACCGAACCACTGGCCGAAGGTCGGAGAACCCTGGCGCAGATCTACTGCCACGTCAAAGACCTCGCCCCGGACCACACGCACCAGCTTGTCCTGCGGATACTGAATCTGGAAGTGAAGGCCGCGAAGTACGCCGCGTCTGCTCATAGACTGGTTGTCCTGCACAAATTCGCAGGTGATGCCCGCCTCCTCAAAATCCTTCTTCTGGTATGTCTCCATAAAATAGCCGCGCTCGTCGCCGAATACCTGCGGTGTGATGACCTTCAGCCCTTCGATCGGGCCGGTTTCTACTGTGAATTTACCCATTTTGTCCCCTCTGTTGCGTATTGTTTCTTTTTTACAGACCGTCTGCAATTTCCAGCAGATACTGGCCATACTGTGTCTTAAGCAGCGGTTTGGCCAGCGCAATCAGCTGGTCCCGGTCGATATATCCCTTTCTGAAGGCAATTTCCTCGATGCAGGAAATGTACATGCCCTGCCGCTTCTGGAATGCCGCCACAAAGTCTGCCGCATCCAGCAGCATATCGTGACTTCCCGTATCCAGCCAGGCGAAGCCGCGTCCCAGTGTCTCTACGTGGAGCGTTCCGCGCCGCAGATACTCATTGTTGATGCTGGTGATCTCAATTTCACCGCGGGCCGAGGGCTTGACGTTTCTCGCAATTTCCACTACGTCATTGTCATAGAAATACAGGCCCGGCACAGCATAATTGCTCTTCGGGTTTTCCGGTTTTTCCTCAATGGAAACGGCCATGCCGTTTTCATCAAACTCCACGACGCCGTACTCGCGCGGATCCTTCACATAATAGCCGAAAATGGTCGCGCCGCTCTCCCGCGCTGCCGCGCGCTTCAGGATGCTTGTAAAGCTCTGTCCGTAGAAGATATTGTCTCCCAGCACCAGTGCGCAGCTGTCGTTTCCGATAAAATCCGCGCCGATGATGAAAGCATCTGCCAGGCCTCTGGGCGTCTCCTGAATTCTGTATTCGAAGTGCAGACCGAGCTGCTCTCCGTCTCCCAGCAGTTCCTCAAACACCGGCAGATCCCGGGGCGTAGAAATAATCAGGATCTCCCGGATTCCCGCCAGCATCAGTGTGGAAAGCGGGTAGTAAATCATCGGCTTATCATAAACCGGCATGATCTGCTTGGAGATCGCCTTGGTGAGCGGATACAGTCTTGTGCCGGAGCCGCCGGCCAGAATGATTCCCTTCATGGTCTTAACCTATCTCCTTCTTTGTTCCGTACATTTTCTCGTAATACTGCTGATAGTTGCCGCTGGTCACATGCTCCATCCACTCCTCGTGATCAAAATACCAGCGGATGGTCTTGCGGATGCCTTCGCGGAACATGGTCTCGGGCTCCCAGCCCACCTCAGCCATGATCTTATCCGGCGCAATCGCATAGCGGCGGTCGTGGCCCTTGCGGTCTTCCACATAGGTGATCAGATCGTAGGTCAGTGCTGCCTTTCTCGGATCCGAATCCGGCAGCTCCTCGCGCAGGATGTCGATGATGGTCTTTACGATCTCGATGTTCTGCTTCTCGTTGTGTCCGCCAACGTTGTAGGTCTCAAACAGCCGGCCTTTCTCACAGACCATGTCGATAGCCTTGGCGTGATCCTCCACGTACAGCCAGTCGCGGACATTCTTGCCGTCTCCGTAAACCGGAAGCTTCTTTCCCTCAAGCGCATTGTGAATCATCAGTGGGATCAGTTTTTCCGGGAACTGATAAGGGCCGTAGTTATTGGAGCAGTTCGTGATGTTCGCCGGGAAATGATAGGTGTCCATGTACGCCTTCACCAGCAGATCCGAACCGGCCTTGCTGGCGGAGTAGGGGCTGTGCGGCGCATAAGGCGTCGTCTCATAGAAGTAGCCGCCGTCCTCCGGCAGAGATCCGTAGACCTCATCCGTCGAGACATGCAGGAACTTCTTGCCTTCCTTAAAGGTTCCGTCCGCCTGCTCCCAGGCTTCCTTGGCACAGTTGAGCATATTGGCAGTGCCCAGCACATTGGTCGTCACAAAAAGCTCGGGCTGTACGATGCTCCGGTCCACATGGCTCTCCGCGGCAAAATGGATCACGCGGTCAATGTCATACTCCTTGAAGACCTTGCGGATGGCTTCCTTATCACAGATATCAGCCTTCACAAAACGGTAATTCGGCCGGTTCTCCACATCCGCCAGATTCTCCGGGTTGCCCGCATACGTCAGCACATCCACATTGACAATGAAGATTTCATCTCCGTACTTGCGGAACATGTAATGAATGTAATTGGAACCGATAAAGCCGGCGCCGCCAGTGACCAGATATGTTCTCATTTCTTCCCTCCAACTTCTCTGGAATCGTTTATTTATTCTTTTTATTTTATCATATCAGTACGCCCTGTAGGAAATGTTCATGTCCACATTTCCGCTGATGCCGGACACCCGTCCGGTTGAGCTGTACTGCCAGATATCATAACGTGTTCTCGTGTAGGTCGGCGCAGCAGAATACTGTGCCAGCCAGATGTTGTAATCGGTCAGACTGCCCGTGTGAATCTTCTCGGAAAACCAGTTCGTGTTGGCATAGACGCCCGCACGGT
>JAFTFP010000276.1 GCA_017449485.1 Lachnospiraceae bacterium | reverse complement strand
GGTTTAAGGCACGGCAGCAGGCAGAGAGCAGGATATGGCGGAAAACCGCAATATCTATGCAGTAAACCGGCAGAAAGTACAACTTTTAGAGATTTCGTGGTCAGAAACATTGATTCTGCCGGGGAATAAGGTTATACTGTACAAGAATAGGCATTTATTTTAATATTTGGAGCCTGTCACAGAATATTATGATTACAAGTGGGGTCTCGAGATGAAAAGATTTACACGAATCGGTTTCAGAGTTCTGGCAGCAGCGGTGAGTCTTACAGTGGCATTGTCATTTGCCGGAATCACAGCGCTTGCTACGGCAACAGGAACAGTGTCCGGCAGCGGCGTGCGCGTGCGCGCTTCCGCTTCTACGGACAGCAGTGTTGTGGGCAACCTCTCCGGCGGCGACACCGTTGAGGTCACGGCAGAGGAGCAGGATGCTTCCGGCCAGACCTGGTACGCAGTAACACTCAGCAACGGACAGAAGGGTTATATCCGCGGCGATCTGCTCAGCGTCTCCGGCGAGATCGGTGCTGAAGAAGCTCCGGCCGAGACAGAACCGGCTGAGGCCGAACCGACGACTCCGGCTGAGACCGATCCGGCTGCAGCTCCGGCTGCGACAACGACACAGACCTCTGACCAGTATCAGCTGGTGCTTTCTCCCGATCCGCAGACCGGCGAGAACGTATGGTATCTGTATTTCACTGAGGACGGCGAGCGCCTGAAGGTTTCGGACATTCAGGATCTGGCAAACAGACTGGATGACGCCCAGAAGAATCAGGGCGAGTCAGCCAAGAAGTTCCGCATCCTCATGATCGTGTTCCTGGTACTCTTCCTGCTGGCAGCCGGCGCATGCATCCTGCTGTTCTTCAAGCTTCGCGATATGATGAGCGGAGATGTGGATCTGGCCAGAGAGCGCAGCGCACAGCGCAAGGTCAACCGCAATGCGGACGCGGTAACCATCCGCAGAAACGGCGAGGGCTCCAGAAGCTCGAGAGAGCGCTCTGATGCCTATCCGGCAGGCGAGCGTTCCGCTGAGAGAAGAACCGGTACCGGCGCAGTCAGACCGGCAGAGCGCAGCAATACCCGCCGACCGTCTGAGGGCGGAGCTTCCGCTTCCGCAGCAAGAAGACCTGCAGGCGAGCCTGCAAGAGACAGAGAGTATGACCGTGAGCGCACCGTCCGTCCGGATGCAAGACGCAGCGCGGAGGCAGGAAGCAGAAGACCTGTCGAGAGAGATTATTCCTCCGCAGACCAGAGAGAGAGCGGCGTGCACCGCAGCTCCGCAGAGGGTGCTTCCGTCAGAGAAGGACGTGAGAGCGTAAGAACTGCCCGCCCGGAAGCCAGGGACGGCATCCAGCCGGCTCGCCGTGAATCGGCAGGCCGCCCGGAGCAGGCGCCCAGAAGACAGCCGCAGGCAAGAAACTTCGCCGATGCAGATGACGATATGGGCTATGGATTCTTAAACAGCAAGCGCGGAGAATAATTCTTCAGGAATCTTTCAGGAAATCTTCACAGTTGATTGATTGACCGAGAGTGCCATGTGTTATACACTGAGTATAACAGTGGCACTCTTTGATTGTGCTTTAATGCTTCTGAAAGACCAGTGTTAAGGCTGCATGTGTGATGTGCCGGAAAGGAATACATGATTGTCGTAGAAATAGATTTTACAAGTGACGAAGCAATCTATCTGCAGCTTCGCAATCAGATTGTCATGGGGATTGCGACTGCCCGCATCGCGGAGGGCGAGGCTCTGCCGTCTGTGCGCCAGATGGCTGATCTGATCGGTGTCAATATGCACACGGTGAACAAGGCCTACACCATCCTCAAGCAGGAAGGCATCCTGAAGCCGGATCGGCGCCGCGGAACCATTGTGGCCGCCGCAGGCGACCGGGCCCAGGCAATCGAAGTCATCCGGGATGACCTGCGGCCGGTGCTGGCCGAAGCGCGATGTCGGAATCTCACCCGTGAGGACGTGCGCGCGCTGGTGGATGAGGTGTTCCGCGAGTATGAATGCTAAAAGAAGTATACGAAAGGATAACTGCATAAGATGAACAGACAGTATACAGACAGCGCAAAGGAAGTACTGCGCCTGATGGAAGAAGCCGCGAAGAAAAGCGGCCAGAGCTATGTCGGCACGGAGCATCTGATGCTCGGACTGCTGCGCGAGAAGAGCGGCGCGGCCGGCATGGTGCTGGAGGAAAATGAAATTACAGATGAGAAGCTGAGCCGGATGATGGATCAGATTCACGGGGAGAACGGCGGGAATGCCGTGATGGACCGCGGCGAGTACACACCTCGCCTCTCCTATGTGCTGGAGATGGCGGATCAGCAGGCGGAGCGTTTCCACAGTGCCCTGATCGGCACAGAGCATCTGCTGCTGGCCCTGATCCTGGAAGGCAGCAATGTGGGCATCAAGCTGGTGGAGGCGATGGGCGCCAACATCGGCAAGATCTATCTGGAGACCATTGCGGCCATGGGACTGGATCCCCGGGAATACCAGCAGGATCTGAAGGCACTGGGTTCCGGGAATAGCGAAGAAGAAAGCCAGAGCATGCTGGAGAAATACAGCCGGGATCTGACCGCATTGGCAGAGGATGGCAAGCTGGATCCGATCATCGGCAGAGAGCAGGAGATTGAGCGGGTGATCCAGATTTTGTCCCGCAGGACCAAGAACAATCCCTGCCTGATCGGTGAGCCGGGTGTCGGCAAAACCGCAATCGTCGAGGGCCTGGCTCAGCGGATCGTGAACGGTCAGGTGCCGCAGACAGTGCGGGGCAAGCGGCTTCTGACACTGGATCTGTCCGGCATGGTCGCCGGCTCGAAGTACCGCGGTGAATTCGAGGAGCGGATCAAGCGGGTGATCGCGGAGGTCATCGAGAGCGGAAACGTGATCCTGTTTCTGGATGAGCTGCACACGATCATCGGCGCCGGCGGTGCGGAGGGCGCCATCGATGCTTCGAATATCTTAAAGCCCTCTCTTGCGCGGGGCGAGCTGCAGCTGATCGGTGCGACCACCATCAGCGAATATCAAAAGTATGTAGAAAAAGATGCGGCGCTGGAGCGCCGGTTCCAGCCGGTCACGGTGGAGGAACCCACACCCGGGGAGGCACTGGAAATCCTGCGCGGTGTGGTACCGCGCTATGAGGAGCACCACGGCGTAAAGGTGACGGAGGAGGCGATGCAGGCCGCCGTCACATTGTCCGTGCGCTATATCAACGACCGGAATCTGCCGGACAAGGCCATCGATGTCATCGACGAAACCTGTGCGGCCGTGCGCCTGCGCAGCCTGAAGTCAGGCAGCCAGTCCGAGGACGAGCAGGACGAACTGATGGAGATCGACCGGAAGCTGGCAGAGGCTGTGGAGCAGCAGGACTGGGAGCTGGCAGCACAGCTGAAGAAGGAAGAGGACGATCTGGAGAAAAAGCTGGCGCGCCGCAGAAAGCGCAGACAGAGCGCCGAAGAGCGCAGACGCAGCCGGGATGAGAAGAAGGTGGTAGAGGTCACGGAGGAGGATGTCGCCACCGTGATCTCAGGCTGGGCCAAGGTGCCGGTCAACAAGCTGACAGAGAAAGAATCGGCCAGACTCACCCGCCTGGAGGATGAGCTGCACCGCCGCGTAATCGGGCAGTCGGAGGCCGTGGCAGCCGTTGCCAAGGCGATCCGGAGAGGCCGCGTGGGACTGCAGGATCCGGGCCGCCCGATCGGTTCATTCCTGTTCCTGGGGCCGACCGGCGTCGGTAAGACGGAGCTGTCCAAAGCGCTGGCAGATGCGGTTTTTGGCTCGGAAAAGAATCTGATCCGCGTCGACATGTCCGAATACATGGAGCAGTATGCCGTGTCGAAGATCATCGGCTCGGCCCCCGGTTATGTGGGCTATGAGGAGGGCGGACAGCTCTCTGAGAAGGTGAGAAGACACCCGTATTCCGTGGTGCTTTTCGATGAGATTGAGAAGGCGCATCATGATGTCTTCAACGTGCTGCTGCAGATCCTGGACGAGGGCCACATCACAGATTCCAAGGGACGAAAGGTCAACTTCAAGAACACCATCATCATCATGACCTCCAATGTGGGTGCCATGAAGATCATCGAACCGAAGACGCTGGGCTTTTCTTCCAAGCCGACTGCGCAGCAGAGCTATGAGAAGATGCGCGACGGCGTCATGGAAGAGGTCCGCTAGACCTTCAAGCCGGAGTTCATCAACCGGATTGACGAAATCCAGGTTTTCCATCCGCTGACGAAGGAGGAGATGCTTCAGATCACGACGCTTCTGTTCAGCCAGGTCAGCGCGCGGGCGAAGGAGCAGCTGGGCATCACGCTCCGGATGACGCCGGCCTTAAAGAAGCATATCGTCGATAAATATGCGAATGAAAAGATGGGCGCAAGGCCCTTAAAGCGCGCTGTTCAGACCGTCATCGAGGAT
>JAFTFP010000275.1 GCA_017449485.1 Lachnospiraceae bacterium | reverse complement strand
CATCAGCCGGCAGATCAGCCAGCTGGAGAAGAAATACGAGATCCGCGAGGGCGTGGCACTGCGCTATGTCTGTGCCGACGAGGAGTGCCTGCAGGGTCTGGGCGAGGAGGTCGTCAACACCGGCTCCACACTGGATCTGCCCTCTGAACTCAACAGTTCCATCTTCAATCAGATGCGGACTTTTGCTCTGTCGGAAAAGAAACCGTCCGAGGAAGCCTATTTCACCGAAGTATTCCGCAGCACCGTGGTGGGCTATCTGGAAAAGCAGATCATGTCCCAGTACGAGAGCGTCGTGGATATGGATATTATCAGCGCCCTGAAGAAGGAAGCGGCGATCAAGAATCCGGACATCGCCCTGAACACCGAGGGCCAGCTGCTGTATGCGAAAAATGTTATCGAGAGCACCGAGATTCTCGCGAATCCGTTCATCGAATCACCCCTTGGCCGCGAGCCGCGCATCATTCCGTCCTGCGCCTACAATCCGTCGCTGGCAGAGAGCGATGAGGAGGACCGCACTGCCTTCATCAACGAGTGCCTGCGCGACGGCGGCGGTGTCGATGACGAGAGCATCGACCGGAATATGATCCGGTTCTATCAGGCGGTCTATGACATCCGGGCCAATGAGCTGAGCAAGTTCGCTCCACCCAGAAAGACCGACACCAGCGAGCACCCGGCGGGCGATTACTACAAGGCTTATCACGAGCTGATCCGCCAGATCCATCCCAAGACCGAGCGCAGCAAAGCGATTACGCCGCATATCGACAGACTGTGGCATGTCATCAGCCGTCTGCCGGAGATCGACGAGGAAGTACAGGCTCAGGCGCTGAAGAATATCCATGCCGCGTTCTTCTGGGGCATGATCGGCAAATATGTGCAGATGCGTCACGTGAATGAAGCCGCTGTCGAATACTACGCAGACCGTGTCCGGATCCAGCTCACCAAGAGCGGCGCGGACGAGACCCTCTATGTCTCCAACGGAACCATCTGCGACCATCTGTATGAGGTGCTGGACTCCTTCACCATCTATCCGAAGCTGGTAGATGCCGTGCTGGAGAAGACGGAGGAAATGATCCAGAACGATCTGCTGCGCAAGGAATCTCTTGAAAACAGTTTCCTGATGCGTATGCTGGAGGACTTCAGCCTGCAGGAATTCGAAAATCTGGACAAGCCGGCCGAGCAGCGCGTTGTGCGCAGATCGGCGCTGGAACTGCCGCTGCTGATGAAGCGCTCCGTGCCCATGGAGGACTATCACGAGGAGCAGGTCATCAGTATGTTCGAGACCATCCTGGATGTAATCAAAACATATATTCCGCGCTTCTGCGATGAGAAGGTCGGCCCGACAGTCTACACGAAGCTGCTCAGAGACCAGCTGACCCTGCTGCTGGAGAACGTCCGCAAGGAGCAGATCCCGGTGAAGGAACTCTTCGAGGATCGTCTGTTCACTTACCTGTGCGACTGTGTCGTGCGCGAAGTGGAAATGCAGGGCATGATGACTGACAGCAGAGAAATCCGGCA
The DNA here is from genome assembly GCA_017449485.1 of Lachnospiraceae bacterium. Classification (GTDB taxonomy): domain Bacteria; phylum Bacillota; class Clostridia; order Lachnospirales; family Lachnospiraceae; genus CAG-791. The sequence goes on along the minus strand of JAFTFP010000275.1, from coordinate 8,246 downwards.
GCAGATTCAGGCACTCAAGGCGGAAATCTGAGCCTGTAAGTCCGAACGTGCAGCTGAGTGCTGAAATCTGTGAACGCGCGGTGCAGCGCATGTGCTGCACGCGAATTTCCGGGGAATCGACATGTATAACGTATTAATACAATCCCATACCACACAGAGCAGCTTCGACCGCTTCTACCCGATTTTTTCCGAGGAGATCCAGGCGGGGCGGCTTAGTGTGTGCCAGTGGATCGAAAGCGGCACCACGGTGCGGTCGGCCCTTCCGGAGCTCTATGATCTGATCGGCAAGAAGAACAAATGGCGTGCGATCATCGTATCGACCGAATTCCGTGACCGCGAGGGCGAGCACCTCACCGACTCTCTCAATCCCTATGACTACCTGGAGAACGCGGAGCTGGAGGAGATGCCGCTGGGCGCGGACGGGCGCTTTGTCGAGAGTCCGATTCCGCTGATCCGCTTAACGCACCTGCTGGGCGGCATTCCGCTGCCGGAGGTGCAGGTCACCCAGGAGGATGAGGCAGACGAGGCACTGGCAGCGCTGCGGGCCCAGGAGAGCGAACGCCGCCGCGAGGCCTACATCCGCTGGAGCGAGGAGAACGTGCTGGAGGCCGTCCCGCCTGAGGAGATTATTCTGATTCAGGCACGGCGCGGCCGCACGGACGCGTCCGACTATATCGATCTGGAGGAGGCATGGAAGCAGCAGGACATCTTCCAGCCCTCCCTGTTCTGGCTGCGCAACACCTATCCGTCCATCTGCCGCTTCCTGACCTTTGACGTGGATCTGCACGGCGTGCTCAGCACGCAGCGGGATCTGTTCAAAATGTGGAGCGCCCTGCTTCTGATGTGCAAAAACCGGCTGCCGTCTGACACAATGCAGGCCTACCGGCTTTACAAGCTGGATCTTGAGATCGATACCGACAAGATGGAGAAGAAGTTCCAGAGCGTCGCCGGACAGCTGAACCAGGCCAAATATCAGCTGCGCCGGGATCTGCGCGGACAGGAGAACATGTCCCGCATCATTGATCCGGATCTGCCGGCCTATGAGGTGGGCATTCCGGTTTCCTTCAACCGGACCGATGCCAGCAGCTTTGCCGTCTCCTTTGAAAACTACGGTCTTGCGGCCGGCGAAGGCGGCAGTGACTTCATCCGCTGGGCGGAAGAGGTCGACCAGGGCAACCGCGGTCTGAAGAAACTGGTGCATCTCCTGAACCGTGTGCTGGATCAGTGCTCCGGGCGTGTTCGTGAGAGTACCTTCATGACTGAACAGGAGCTGCCGGTGCTGACAGAATACCAGCAGGAAGACCTGCAGGAGAGCATGAACGACTCTTACAGCGCCGTCCTGCGCGTCCACGAGCAGCTGGCTTTTGACAAGGAGGGCATCGAAGAGGAACTGGCGCAGACGGATAAGGAGATCAAGACACTGATTATCCGCAGAATGTCGAAGAAGACAGCCTTGACGGTGGGAATGATTCTGCCCCTTGCACTTCTATGTTCGCTGCTGCCGGGTATTCTTTCGAGTCTGAATTTCAGAGCTGCCGGAATCTATCTGACCTTCGGAATGATCTTTACTGCGCTGACAGTGCTGTTGATCTTAAGTCTGCGGCGCCGGCGCATGATCAATACGATGAAGGATTATCAGCGGACTCTGCTGGAATATGTGCATCGGATTCTGGCACATGAACCTGCCTATTCGGAGTTCTTAAGCGGCATTGCATCCTACATCCGCGGCAAGCGGATCCTGGATGCAGCTGCACGGCGCAGGAAGCAGGCAGAGTCGATCCGGTCCCTTCGTCTGGGACATCTGAAGACCATTGAGGCATTCCTGGAGAAACTCGAGAGCTGGAGCGCCGCCTTCCATCTGGATGTGGATACGCGCGAGTCCGACGTCATCCGGTTGGAGGACGAAGACCAGCTGGAGCTCTCGGAGCTGGAAACACTGTATGAGTTCACGGAGGAGAAGGGACAGTCTGCCGAGATCAATCACAGCGGCAAACAGATTCCGTCGCCTTTCGGCTTTATCCGCCGGCTTCTGATCCAGCGGGAGGAGATCTATGATACTTTCGATGAAGACTAAAATCGCATTGTCAGTGCTGCCGGCGCTGATCCTCTTCCTGGCGATGCGGAAAATCAATACGAAGAAAGCCGACCGGCGCTACCAGTTTCTGACTGCGCTGATCGCGCCCATCTACGCGCTCCTTTCGCTGTTTTTCGGCCACTGGCTGTATACGAATTTCTATGAGATCATGGGCAAGGCAGCAGGCCTTGCCATGAAGATTCAGAACGCGGATGCAGGCAATGCGCTGATGCTGATCGGCGGCCTGATTTTCTACAATTCCATCGTGGGCATCAACTTCCTGATCGGACTTGTCTGGATCCTGATCCGGCTGATTGTCCGCTACATCTCCTGGCTTCTGAAAATCAACGACGTACATGTGGAGCGGCTGACGGACCGCTGGTATGAGTACGACAGTGACTTCGATATGTGGTTTTTGAAAGAGCGCTGGCGCGATGGCAAGACCGCTCTCGATTATGTGTCCTATGTGGCACTGGGCCTGACCATCAGCTACTTTATCGCTTCTTTTCAGCTCGGAACCAAGTCCGGCTTCTGGATTGAGATGTTCCCGATGGCGGCGCTGATTGCAGTCACGGAGATCTTTCTGTTTCTGGATGGCTACACCCGGACCGATTATGAGAAGCTGATCGGCGGCGAGGCCATCGGCGTCTTCCGCTACGCAGCCTATGACAAGCTGCGCCATGTGTATGAAAAGCTTCTGCCGCAGCCGCTGCTTTTATCCTTCACCGGCTCCGAATTCTTCGGTAAGAAGGGGGCGACGGAAAAGCTGCACAATCTGTCTATCTCTGACGATCCCCTCGACCGGCTGGCAGGCGAGTATTTTACGCACCTGTATCACCGCACGCCGGCCTATGACGTGGATCTGATCGACGCGGCCACAGCGCTGGTTAAAAAGCAGAGTGTTGTGATCTTCAATCCGTTCTATCGGGACTTAAGCAACTATCTGCTCCTCCCGGTGATTCATCAGCTCTTAAATGACCGGAAGGTACTGGTCATCATCGGCCGCCGCTCCATGAAGGAAGACGTGCAGGCCTGGCTGCAGGAGCTGCTGCGCAATTACTCCGGCGCCCGCGCTCTCTGGCGCGTCGCCCATCTGTCCGAGATGCGCAGCGAGGCCGAGGTGGGCATTCTATCCTTCTCGCAGATTTACGATCCGGATGTCGTCCAGTCCAATGCGGAGTTCTTCGCCAAGACGGAGCTTGTCCTGATGCTGGAGCCCTCCAATCTGATCACCACTTCCCAGACGGGACTGGGCATCATTGTCGAGAAGCTCAAGGCTGATCACGATCCGGTCTTCTGTATCTGTGACCGTGAGGTGGACGGCCTGGTGGACACCCTGTCTCACGTACTGCAGACCAGTATCACCACCGTCGCCGCAGCCCCTGCGCCCCGCGGCGTCTACACCGGTATCGGCTGGGCTTCTTCAGGCGACTATATCCGCCAGAAGATGTTTGACAAGGAAAGCCGGTATCTGGGCAACGGCGTGGAGCTGGCCGCCGTCGCCTTAAAGAACCAGGTCCGGAAGGTGCGCTGGTACAGCGAAGAGAAGGTACCTGTGCGCGACATCCGGTGGCTCGCCGGACAACACTACGCCCAGATCTGCAAATACGCGCATCTGCCAAGCCAGCAGTCCTCACTGGAAGAGCGGCTGCAGTTCTCCTCGAACCTGTGGGAGACCAGAGAGAGCGGCGAGTCCTTCGTGATTGTGGAAGATGAGTTCTGCAACCTGTTCTCGACCCTGCGGACCTACCTGTCCCGCGGAACGGAGCAGAGTTTTGTCAATGTCATCGCTGAGAATTATCTGATGCGGGATTACATGCGCTGCAACCGCCAGGTGTTCATGTCCGACGCCCACGCTGTGCCCAGCATCGCGCCCCACTATGCCAAAACCGAGCGCAACACGGTGATCCGCCTGATTCTGATGATGGCGCAGGAGCCGGTAGAGGAGGGGTATATCGCTCACGAGCTGAGCATCCTCGGTTATTCCACGCGGGATGTGTACCGCACACTGACGGATCTCATTGACCGTTACACCTATGTGGGTGAGAACGTCATCAGCGTGGTCAACCGCGCCCGGGTCGATGAAAACATGATCCCCGAGCGGATCAATTATTACAGCATTTCCCGCGCCGTCTTCGACGAGCGTTTTGCAGACACGCTCAAGGACGCCTACTTCGTGGTGGAGGACGAAAAGCTGGAGACCGAGACCATCGACGCGCGGCTCTTCGAGCATATCACGCAGCTGGTCATGCCCGGCCAGTACGTGGTCTACGACGGCAAATACTATCGCGTCCACGCGGTTTCGCCGCAGATCGGCTGTGTCCTGCATCGAGCCGCGGATCTGTATGACAACCGGCACTACTACCGGCAGCTGCGGACCTACGAGATCGGAGAAGAGAAGGAACTGGTCAGCACCCGCACTGTCATGGATCTGAAGATCACCCAGGTGCGCACCAGTGTGAAGGTCTCCTCCACCGGTTATCTGGATATGCGCGACAACAACGATCTGCGCAGCGCGCGCAGTGTCGACCTCTCTGAAGATCCGTCCATCAGCAGCTATCAGCGCGCCTACAAGAACAAGAACGTCCTGATGATCACACTGCCTGAAGCAGATCCGTGGGTCTGTTACACCCTGGCCTTACTGATGTCCGAACTGTTCCGCACCACCTTCGGCAGCGCCTGGCCGTACCTGGCAGTGCTGACCGGCTGCCCGCAGGAAACCGACGGCATGCTGGAGCAGTACATCTATAAGCTGGGCAGTGAACCGGAAGAGGGCGTGATCTACATCATTGAAGACAGCGACATGGATCTGGGTCTTCTCGAAGCTGTCGAGAGCAACCTTTCCCGGATCTTCATGATTTTGACAGATTATATCAACTGGCACATTGAGAAGATGCGTGAGCCGGAGTACAAAGATCCCGAGCCGCAGCCGGTGGACATCCCGAAGACCCTCAGCCGCGAGAAGGAAGGGTTCCTTCGCCGCCTGGGCCGCTTCATTCAGCGCACGCTCCATCTCAAGTCCCAGGAAGAGAAGGAGAAGGAAAAGAAGCAGGCCGAGGAGCGGGAGCGGGCCGAGCGCGAGGCCGCCGAGAAGGCCGAGCAGGAGAAGCGCGAAGCCGCCGAGCGGGCGCGGGCTGATGTGCCTGAGGACCTGAACCGCCCGGAGAATGCGGAGGCATCGGATACAGAGGCAGCTGCTGCAGAATCGAATGAGCTTTATTTCGATGAAGAAGACGAGACAGCGCCTGCGGAGGATCAGGCTGAAGAGGATCAGGCTCATACAGAAAAGTCTGGCCCGGAAGAACCCGCAGCACATTCTGCTTCCAATGGCGATATGGCCGGGCAGGAGGGCGCGGCGCTTTCCGACACCGGCGTGAGTCCGATTCAGGTGGACGGTGTGCCGGATGACCTGGATCTGATCATGGACAAAGTCAGTCCGATTCACAAGACAAGATACCAGAAGGAATGCTATCTGCTCTTTGGATTTAACGAGATTGATGGCAGCCTGCAGCTGGACAAAGTGCTCAACTATCTGAGACAGCGCGGCTGGGCCACAGACAATCCGCTGATGCGCGCAAGGACGCGCGATGCGTTCTCGAATGACGTACCGGATCTGACAGCTGCTCTGCAGTGCGACTTCTGCGGCATGCCGCTGAATGGCGTCAGCTACGAGCGCCTCGCGGACGGCAGGATCCGCTGCAACGATTGCGCAGCTTCGGCAGTCAACTCAGTGGAGGAGTTCCGGGAACTGTACCGCAAGATCGTGATGCTCATGGAGACCTACTACGACATCTCCCTGCGTGTCCCGATGACCGTCGTCACCACCGACGCCCGGACCATCGCCAAGCACACCGGCGAGATCTACGATCCGAAGGCGGAGTTTAATTCAAGAACCGTCGGCTTTGCGCAGAAGGACAAGGACAACACCTACAGTCTGATGATCGAGAACGGCAGCCCGCGCATGGCCGTCATCGACACGATTACGCATGAGATGACCCACGTCTGGCAGTTCCAGAACTGGGATGAGCGCGCGATTAACCGCCACTACGGAAAGGGCGAGGTGCGGCTGGCCGTCTATGAGGGCATGGCTGTGTGGTCGGCCGTTCAGATGATGTATATGATTGGTGAAACTTCGTATGCAAGACTTCAGGAAGCAGTCGCCCTCTCGCGCGAGGATATTTACGGCATCGGCTTCAAGCTGTACATGGATCGCTACGGCATGAAACGCGACGGCACGGAGCCGCCGGTCTCACCGTTCAAGGAATTCCCGCCGCTGTAAAGGAGTTACTATGGCTGATTTATTCGAGCAATACGCGCAGCTTTATCCGCGCTTCCGCATGCTGAATGATGAGTATGAAAAGGCGAAGAGCCGGCTTTCGGGCACCGGTGTGGATGACCCGGAGGCGAGAGCGCGCCGCATCGAGGAGCTGGAAGAACAGATCAAGAAGCTGGGAGAGTACCGCGATGAGGTGGAAACCTACCGCATCGCGGCCATGAAGAGGCTGAGCAGTCTGAACATCCTGACCATCACGCCGAGAGAGTTGAATTTCACACGTCTCAACAACTGGGCGTACATGATGGATCCCACGGCTGTGGATGATCCTTACGCGCAGCGCATTTACGTGCAGTGCGAGTGCAACCTGCTTTACTTAAATCTCAAGGAGCGGGAGTACAACCAGGCCATCGATGATTTAAAGAATGTCAAGGCGCCCACACAGGACGAGCTGATGGCCTCCGTGCGCGCGGAGCAGAAACAGATTCTAGCGGAATGCAGCGCTCTGCTTTTATCTGAGGAGTTTGCCTCTTTTGCCAAAAACCTGCGCGCCGCCCATGAACAGTACACGCAGAGTGCCCGCCTGCAGACGCTGGCACAGGAAGCGCCGGCAGCCGGGGCGAAGATCGGCATCGGCGCCTACGGGCAGTCACTGCCGCTGCCGGAGGAGGCGCGTCCAGGTGCTGCCGCCCGCATCGGCGAGTGGTACGACCGGAAGGAGAGCGTCGTCTTCCTGCCGGTGGAAGAGGACCTCGAGCGCGAAGTCCTGATCCGCGTGATCTGTACCCGCGCCCGCGAGAAAAATCTGAACAACGGTCTGCAAAATCTGATACTCAGCCGTCTGGCTGCCCACCCGGTTGGACACACGATTTTCACGCTGCTGGACGCGGTGCATCTGAATTCCTCCGTGCTGGGTGAGCTGCGACCGCTGGAGGGCAGCGGCATCCTCGAGGAAGTGCCGCGGGAGACTGAGGCCGTCACGGACAAGCTGCGAGAGATCGTCGCAGGCTTTGGCGAGATCGATGAGCAGCTGGGCATGTTCGACACACTGGAGGAATACAATACTGCCAACGAGGCATCCCGCCTGCCCCACAGGCTGCTGATGCTTGTAGGCTATCCCGGTTCCTTCCCCCAGGAGGCAAAAGACCTGGTGCGCCTGATTTTGTCCAATTATGAGCGCTACGGAATCAGTGTCGTCATGACGGATTCGGACGCGGATGAGCACACCGAGGCAAGGGAGATTCCGGATGATATCGTCGAGGGACTGTACCGCATCCGGATGAACCGGCAGACCGATGTGTTGTCCAAGAATCACTCCCAGGAGCGGAGCTTCCGCTGGTATGAGTGGCATGAGAATCTGGCGCCGTCTTTTGTCACGCAGGTGAGGAAACACGATCCGCGCACGGCCAAGCTCGGCAACGAGTACGACAAACGCATCGACATCTCCGGCGTGCCGCAGTACACGCGCGGAAAGAAGGATCTGGTGCTGCCCTACGCGGTGGACCAGAAAGACACGATTCAGAGCGTTTCGTTTACAGAGGAGAATTTCGCCTGCTTCCTGATGGGTGCGTCGGGTTCGGGTAAATCGACGCTGCTGCATGATCTCATCACGGGCGTGCTGCTGAATTTCCACCCGGACGACGTGGAACTGTGGCTCGCAGACTTCAAGATGTCAGAGTTCGCTCAGTATATCAATCCGCTGCCGCCGCATGTGAAATACATCCTGCTGGATGAGTCGGAGGAACTGGTCTACGACCTGGTGGACAAGCTCACCGAGGAAATGATGCGCCGTCAGCGCTACTTCATGCAGCCCGACAACAAGGGTAAGAAGAAGGTGGAGAACGTTCCGGCAAACGAATATATGCCGGTACTGTTCGTCATGCTCGACGAGTTCTCCAT
>JAFTFP010000274.1 GCA_017449485.1 Lachnospiraceae bacterium | reverse complement strand
TCAGATAAGAGAGCTGCTTCACCCGCAGCTTGAGAAATTCATAAGAGCCGCGGTAAGGAACGAAGGCGCGCTCTTCAATGGTGCGGTAGACACTGTTATAGCTGTAGACAGCCGTGCCCGCCTCGCCTTCATGACTGCCCCGGTTCATATATCCGTACACGGCAAAGTCAACATTTCCGGATTCATCCACCCGGAGGATCCGTATGTCGTGCTCATCGAATAATTCACGCCGGTCTGTACTGCCGGGCTCCGAAAAGCCGAATACATAGGAAAAGGTATTGTCTCTGGGTGCGCAGGCATACAGCTTTCCATCGCTCACAAAGGCAAAGGCGCCGCTGCTGCTCTGTACATAGGACATGTCCGGGTCTGAGATGCCCAGCGAAAGCAGATCATCTCCGTAAAGACCTCTGCCCGGATTCAGCTCCTCCTGCATGCTCCGCTCATAGCTGATCAGATAATATCGGTCCGATCCGCGGCGCAGTCTGTAATATTCCCGGCAATGATATCGGGCAGGCTCCGCCTTCTCCTCATCCGGGACTGCATCTTCTCCGCTTACGTAGAAGTCCATGGAGAGGGTGACGCTGTTTCCGCTGATTTCCCGCAGCGAGGTAATCGTCTCGCTGCAGGGCTCCACGCCCAGGTCTCCCCAGGTAATCTGGTCAAAGCTGCAGTGAATATTGACATTGGTAAAGGTTGAATTATCACCGGTGACGTCCGGCTCGATATATTTCTTCAGCTCCTCGTCCTTGGTGAACGTTCCGTTGTGGAAGCGCTCAGCAAATTCGATGGCCTCCCGCTGGTCATCCTCCGTCCGCAGAATCCGCGTATAGTAGCGGGCTGTCCGGCCGTCCGGAAGATCCAGCATCAGAATGAGCATATACTCCTGTCCGGGCAGAATCAGATCCTTCAGGACCAGCGCTGCCTCCTGCGTCTGCTCGGTCACTTCCCCGGCCTGAAGCGTCTCTTCCGGCTGTACGGAATTATTTTCCACCAGATGTCCGTCTGAAAGCGTGCGCACTTCATAGGAGACGCTGTCAATCATCGTCCCGTAGGTGTGCATCCGGAAACGGACCCGGCGGTCCTCCCCGACCGGCGTCAGCGGCGGGCGGATCGCAGACAGATCCCGCTCGCTGCAGTATCCGTGCATTTCATTCAGTTCTCTCCCCTCCGCCTGAATGCTTATGACGGGAAGCGAGGCCATCGCCATTTCCCGCGTTGTGTCGGACTCGCCCTGTGTTCCAAAGGCTTCAAGTCCGACAACCGTCAGCAGAAAGACGATGACCCCGAATAACAGTCGAAAAAGAGTATTCCGCATTTAGATCAGGTTCCTGATTCCATTCTTTCCTTGTAGTGATGTGCTTTCTCCAGCATCATATCCTTCACCTTCATCAGCCGGATCTGCGAGCTTCGCTCATTTTCATCCAGCTTCATGGTAATGAACTTGATGCTTTCCTCCATATCCGGAATCAGCACATGCTCCAGCGCATTGACGCGGCGTCTGGTCTTCTCGATCTCAGCCGCCATCAGCTGACAGGATTTCTCGCTCTCCGCCAGCTTCAGAAGATCCGGAAGCACAGCGGACAGGCGCTCTACGCCGTCGTCCAGATCACCGGACGTGAAGGCATATCCGTAAGAAAAGATGTCGTTCGCATCCGGGGTCCGGGTCTGGTAGGAATAAACCGGCACATCTACGCTCATCACGTTCCGTGTTTCCATCTCCAGCTGAATTTCCTGCTTCGGATTCATGAACGCGACGCGGACCTCTGCCTCGGACATGCCGGATTTTGCAATCGCGAAGCGCTTGTTGGCCTCGCCGATTTCCTTCTCAACCCGGTTGCGAAGCTCCATGTTCTCCCGTACCAGCAGCAGAAACTGGCGCATCAGCTCATCCCGCTTATCCTTTAAAAGCTTATGTCCCCGTCTCGCCGTGACCAGCTTGTTCTTCAGCCTGGTCAGCTCCATCCGGGTAGGATTGACATTGGTTGCTGCCATGAATATCTCCTCTTAAAAGTTCCTTTATTCCATGGATCCTGCTGATCTGATCATTTCTCAGATCTTAAGCGTCGTAGTACTGGTCCAGGAATTCGTCCTTGATACGCTTCAGCTCGGTTCTGGGCAGAATCCGAAGCAGCTTCCAGCCGATTTCAAGCGTCTCTTCGATCGTCCGGTTAGTGCGGTAGCCCTGGTTGACATATTCCTTCTCGAAGGCATCGGCAAACTTTGCATAAAGCTTGTCGATATCCGTCAGAGCGGCTTCACCCAGAATGACCATCAGCTCCTTCGCGTCCTTGCCGCGGGCATAGGCTGCAAACAGCTGGTTCATGGTATTGGCGTGATCCGCGCGGGTCTTTCCCTCGCCGATACCCTTATCCTTCAGACGCGACAGCGACGGAAGTACGTCGATCGGAGGCTGGATGCCCTTCTGGTACAGCTCACGGCTCAGCATGATCTGTCCCTCAGTAATGTATCCGGTCAGGTCCGGGATCGGATGGGTCTTATCATCCTCCGGCATGGTCAGGATCGGGATCATCGTGATGGAGCCCTTCTTGCCCTTCTGACGGCCTGCGCGTTCGTACAGGCTGGCCAGGTCCGTATACATGTAGCCGGGATAACCGCGGCGGCCCGGAACTTCCTTGCGGGCTGCGGAAACCTCACGCAGCGAATCCGCGTAGTTGGTAATATCTGTCAGAATAACCAGGACGTGCATGTCCTTTTCAAAAGCGAGATACTCTGCTGCCGTCAGCGCCATTCTGGGCGTCGCGATACGCTCGACAGCCGGGTTGTTTGCCAGGTTCATGAACAGCACCGCCCGGTCAATTGCGCCCGTCTCCTTAAAGGATTCGATGAAGAAGTTGGATTCCTCGAAGGTAATGCCCATTGCGGCAAAGACTACCGCGAACGGTTCCGACGTGCCGACCACGCGGGCCTGTCTGGCGATCTGCGCCGCCAGGTTGGCGTGCGGAAGACCCGAAGCCGAGAAAATCGGAAGCTTCTGTCCGCGGACCAGCGTGTTCAGTCCGTCAATCGCGGAGACACCGGTCTGAATGAATTCCTCCGGATAAGCTCTCGCGGCAGGGTTCATCGGCAGTCCGTTGATATCACGGCGCTCATCGGGAAGAATGTCCGGCCCGCCGTCGATCGGACGGCCCAGACCGTCGAAGACGCGGGAGAGCATATCTTCTGATACGCCCAGCTCCATGCTTCTGCCCAGGAAACGCACCTTGCTGCTCTCCAGGTTGATACCTGTGGATGCCTCATACAGCTGCACCAGCGCATTGCCGCCATCAATTTCAAGTACCTTGCATCTGCGGATTTCGCCGTTGGCCAGCTCGATTTCGCCCAGTTCATCGTATGCGACATTTTCCACATCTCTGACGAGCATCAGAGGGCCGGCGACTTCCTGTATGGTTCTGTATTCCTTCGGCATTAGATTTCCTCCTTGTCCGATACAGCCTGACCTGCCTCTTTTTCAAGCTGATCAGCGATCTTAGCATATTCTGTATCCAGGTCCTCTTCCCGGGTATATTTGAAACGTCCGATCCGCTCTCTGACCGGCATAGCTACCAGCTTCGAGATATCGGCGCCTTCCTGCAGAGCCTTTCTGGAAACATCGTCAAAGCTCAGGATCAGCTTCATCATCAGGAACTGCTTGTGAAGGGATGTATAGGTATCAATTTCATGGAATGCATCCTGGTGCAGGAAGTCCTCGCGGATGGACCGCGCCGTCTCCATGGTCAGACGATCCGGTGCCGAAAGCGCATCCATACCGACCAGCTGCACCATCTCGTTCAGGCTGGCCTCCTCGGAAAGAAGGCGTGTCATCTGTCCGCGCAGCCGCATCCAGTCCGCATTGACGGATTCATTGAACCAGTCTTCCATGGAATCCAGATACAGCGAATAGCTGGAGTTCCAGTTGATGGCCGGGAAGTGTCTGGTGTAAGCCAGATTCGCATCCAGACGCCAGAACACCTTGACAATACGCAGGGTTGCCTGTGTAACCGGCTCGGAAATATCACCGCCGGCCGGTGAAACTGCGCCGATAACGGAGAGGGCGCCTTCACGGCCGTCGCTGCCGAGTGTCACAACCCGGCCTGCGCGCTCATAGAACTGTGCCAGTCTCGAACCCAGGTATGCCGGATAGCCTTCTTCACCGGGCATTTCCTCCAGACGGCCGGACATCTCACGCAGTGCCTCGGCCCAGCGGGAAGTGGAGTCAGCCATCAGCGCCACGGAGTAACCCATGTCACGGAAATATTCGGCAATTGTGATGCCGGTATAGATGGAAGCCTCACGGGCTGCAACCGGCATATCGGAAGTGTTCGCAATCAGAACGGTCCGCTCCATCAGGGAGAAACCGGTCTTGGGATCCTTCAGTTCCGGGAACTCGTTCAGAACGTCTGTCATCTCGTTTCCGCGCTCACCGCAGCCGATATAGACGACGATATCTGCATCTGCCCACTTGGCGAGCTGGTGCTGCACGACCGTCTTGCCTGAACCGAAGGGGCCGGGAACTGCCGCCACGCCGCCTTTTGCAATCGGAAACAGCGTGTCAATGACGCGCTGTCCGGAGACCAGCGGCATCTTCGGCGGGAGCTTCTGGCTGTAAGGACGGCCGCTTCGGACGGGCCAGCGCTGCATCAGCGTCAGGGTCTCTTCCTTTCCGCTCTCTGTGACCAGCGTTCCGATCTTGTCTGTAACAGTGTAGTCACCTTCCTGAATCTCTGTAACGGTTCCGGACAGCAGCGGAGAAACCATGATCTTATGCACGACGATCTGGGACTCCTTGACCTCGCCCAGGATGTCGCCGCCGCTCACCTTCGTGCCCGGTGCAATTGTCGGGACAAAGTGCCATACCTTGTCACGGGGCAGGGAGGGAACTTCAACACCACGCTGCAGCTGGTTGCTGCCGGTTGCCTGCATGATGCCGTCCAGCGGTCTCTGAATTCCGTCATAAATGCTGCTGATCAGGCCGGGGCCGAGCTCAACGCTCATTGGCACGCCTGTCGATTCCACCGGGGCGCCGGGGGCAAGGCCCGAGGTCTCCTCATAAACCTGAATCGAAGCCTGATCGTCGTGAATCTCAATGATTTCGCCGATCAGCCGACGATCGCCGACGCGGACAACGTCAAACATGTTCGCATCGCGCATTCCCGTCGCTATAACAAGCGGTCCGGCTATTTTCTTGATAGTCCCTTTGCTCATTTATCCTGCTCCTTTATGATTGTACGCGGCCGGGCCTTCCTGATCGGCCCGGTCCTGTTTATTTATTGAAGATAATATCCGATCCGACAGCCTGCTCCACTGACTTGCGGACTGCCAGAACGCCCTCTCCCGTGTTTCCGGATATTCCTGGAATCAGAATGACGGCAGGTCTGGCCATTGTTCTGTACCGGTCGATCTCCGCGGGAATTGCGGCGGCCAGTGCCTCGGTCACATAGATAATCGCGTAATTCTGTTCCGCCAGCGAGCGCATCACTCTGACCGCTTCCTCTGTCTGTCCTTCCTCAATGCGGAAGGTATCAAGACCGAGGGCGCCGAATCCATAGATGCTGTCCCAATCTCCCATGACTGCTATCTTATACATAGGTCTCTCTGATCCTTCCTCTGATTTCCTCTTCGTCAAAACCGTTCCGTTTTCCGGTCAGGATCATGCGAAGCGATTTGCTCTCAATCCGGCGGGCAAGAATGTAAGCAGCCAGCGGATCGATTCCGAAGGGATTGTGCAGCTGCGGCCGGATTCTGCGGATCAGCAGATTGTCGCACCAGCGCTCCAGCGCCGCGGTTGACTTGCGGATTTCCTCTGCGCAGTCTGCATACTCGGTATTCTTCAGATAAGAAATCACTTCTTCCAGCCCGGCACCTGCCACCTGAGAAAGGCGCGTCAGATCCAGCGTGCTGCACTCAGCCAGCGCCTGCTTTATGAACTCCGGGCTCTTGCCGGTCTTGGCACTGCGGACAGCAATCTTGATATCCGCGGCGGCCACAGTCAGTTCTCCGTACAGCGGGAGGATCTCGCCTTCGGAGGCCTTGGCCGTCTCCCGGATGCTGTCAAGCGCCGCCCGGTCGATGATGCAGTCGCACATCTGCCCGTCGCGAAGCGTCAGCAGCACTTCCATTGCGCGCGCTGCAGGTTCCTGCATCGGTTCAGGCAGTTTTCTGAAGTCGCGCTCAAGAAGGATCTTCTCCAGATCCTGCGGGTCAGCAGATCCATTCAGGTAAATGCCCGGATGCGTTCCAGCTGTGCAGGTTTCCTTGATGGCTGCCTTCAGATTGTGATACTCATTCTGAAGACGGAACACATCAAATACCTTTACATCCGGAACCAGTTCCCCGATCAGACTCCAGGTTCTGCGCTCTTCTTCTTCAAATAGTTCATTTGCCGTCTGGCCGACGTTTCCATAGCCCTTTTCATAAAGGAGCTGCAGACACTCCTCCTCACCGGGGGCCGCAAGAAGCTGCTCCATGAAATCGCCATTCAGCAGCTCCAGCTCTTTTTTCCGGATCCGGGCAACGGCAAATATATACTGGTTGGACATATCTGCCCCTTTCCTTTAACTGAAAATGATATCCCGGATTTTGTCCTGTACCTCTTCCTGTCTGGCAGCAAGCACGGCCTCAAAGGAGCAGTTCTCCTCGATTCCGTCATAAACAAGCAGGAATCCGTCCTGAATCTGTCCGGAACGCTCCGAATCCGCATCAATCACCAGCTCGCTTCCTGCGGGGAGCGCACTCTTTAAAGAGGCCTCGAACCCGGAAGGAAGTCTCGACATATCCTTCTTGCTCAGAATCATTTTACCCTTGCCGGCATGTGCCGCCTTCGCAGCCATTCCGGCGATCAGAGCAAAATAATCCTCGTCCGGCAGCGTTCTCGCCTTTTCAAGCGCTGTGTCCAGCACTTCACCGATCAGATTCTGCCTGGCCGCAAGAATTTTCTGACGTACCGCCAGTGCGGCAGAGGACTTGGCGCGGACCTGCGCGTCCTGGGCAGCGCGATCCACCTCCTGGCGGACCTTATCCCTGCTCTCCTCCGACTCTTTGCGGGCGGCCTGGAGAATCCGGTCTGCTTCACCCTGCGCCTTCGCAAGGATCTCGCCGGCGCTCTTTTCCGCTTCCAGCCGGATATCCTCTAAGATTTTGTCTAATCCATTGCTCATACAAATACCTCAGCAGCTTCCTGTCACAATCTGTTTTCCCGCTGCTCAGATGGTGAGGCCGGGAATTGCGAAAATAGCCAGAATGGATACCAGAAGAGCCAGGATGGCGTAAGTCTCAACCATGGCCGGGAAGATCATTGCCTTACCGAACTGTCCCGGATCCTTTGCGACCAGTCCGATTGCTGCGATGGAAGCATTTCCCTGTGCAAACGCGGAAATCAGGCCGACGAATGCGATCGGGAGGCAGGCTGCAAGATAGGCAAGGCCCTTAGCAGTGCTCATGTCTGCGCTTCCGCCCAGAACACCGATCTGAGACATGGTGATGAATGCGATCAGCAGACCGTAGATACCCTGTGTACCGGGAAGCAGCTGAAGGATCAGAACCTTACTGAACTGAGAAGCATCCTCAGCCACGACGCCTGCTGCCGCCTGGCCTGCACGGCCGACAGCGATGGCACTACCGATTCCAGCAAAGAGTGCTGCTGCCACTGCACCGACCAGTGCATACACAAAACCCAAGTTAGCCATAATTAGATATCCTCCTTAAATTTAAAATACTTAGTAGTTGCTTTATAGGGACGGAATTTGCGTCCGCCGCCTTCATAGAACTTTCCAAAGAACTCGACATACTGCAGTCGGTTCGTGTGGACATAAGCGCCGAGGGCGTTGATCGCAATGTTCAGAGCATGGCCGATCAGGAAGACAATCACAAACATGATTGCTCCGAAGAGGCCGCCGCCGAACATGCTGCCCATCTTGTTGAACAGGGACGAAATGACGCTCGTCGCAAGACCCAGAGCCAGCAGTCTAGAATAGGAAAGCAGGTCCGAGAGATAGCTGGTCACGCCATATACCGCGTACAGACCTTTGGCGATGCGCTTGCCCCAGTTGCGGGATTCTCTTCCTCCGGTAAAGACGATGCCCACCGCTCCGATGACTGCGATCACCGCAGCAGCTTTACCGACCGCCGGCGGGAAAATGAAGCTCAGCCGGAACATGTCGGTGATCATCTTCATGCTCAGCAGGTAGACCACAGCTCCGCCGACCAGCATGTACCAGAAGACAACGTCGTAGATTCCATCCAGAATCTGTCCGTTCTTGATATTCATATACAGCTTGCAGCCCAGTCCGGTAAAAAGATGGATGAGACCGACCAGGAAGCAGAATGCCAGCATCCGGATCGGATCATTGATGGGCTCAAACCAGATTGCCTTCAGCCCCGCCTCCGGCTTGCCGAAGAAGGTCGAGCCGATCACGTGGACTGCGTCGCCGAAGAAGGATCCAAACAGAAAACCGCAGATAATGGTAGCAATTCCGCAGTACAGGAAAAGCTTCATGGTCTTTCTGGTGCCTTCCTCCATGTTCTTGAACTTAATCAGCACAAATGCGCAGGCGGCTGCCATCAGAATACCGTAAGCCGCGTCTGAGAGCATCAGGCCGAACAGCGCATAGTAGAACAGGGATGTGACAAAGGACGGATCGAATTCTCCGCGCCCGGGAAGTGCATAGCTCTCGATGACTGATTCCAACGGGGCGGCGTAGCCGTTGTTCTTCAGCAGAACAGGCACTTCCTCGTCTGCCGCGGGATCCTCCGCCTCAAAGACCACGTCATAGCTGCTGACCAGATCCTGTTCCAGCTGTGCACAGCTGTCAGCCGGCACGTAGCCTTCCACGAAGAAGACTCTGCTGGACTGGGAGAGCGAGCTGATCGTATCGTATTTTTCCGCACGCATTGCCAGATAATCGATCAGGAATTTGATCTTTTCACGGCCGGAAGCCAGCTCACAGATCTTTTCACGCACCTTTTCTCTGCGTGCCTTCGCATCCTCAATGGACTTCTCGAGATTTTTCCTGGCCTGCGCAGGAACCTCTGCGGAAAGCGGCGCAGCAGCAAAATTCATGCGGCGCAGCGCCTCCTTCATGCGGGCGCTGTCCTGCTTTTCACAGACCGCAAAGATACAGGTCTGTTCAGGAGAAGAAGAAAGAATCGTAATATCCTTCGGTAAATCCGGCTCCAGCTCCTCGAACTGCAGCGCAATGGATTCCTGCGTCTGCTGTCCGGGAAGCGTCCCCGTAAACGCGCTGGTATGGCGGGTTCCGGAGAAGTTCAGCGGAAGATCAAAGGACATCCACGGCTCCAGCGCGGACATCTCCAGTTCCTCCCTGGGGATCTTCGCAGACAGTTCCGCGTATTCCTTGTCAAGATCCAGAATCCGGGTGCAGAGCTCCTGTGTCGAAGCGCGCTCGCGGATTCCCTTCTCATATTCTTCCACTGTGATGGGTTTTCTGCCTTCAAAGCTTGCGAGCAGACCCTTTTTCTCAGGGGCATACGCATCCAGCACGGCCAGTGCCTGTTCGGCTCTGCCCCGGTTGCGAAGGAACGTCTGTCTCCCATCGGACATATCGTATTTCCGGAAGACCTCGTCTTCCGGAATATTATTATGGAGCTCCATCACACCCCGCCGCTGAAGAAATTCCATGATCTTCTTCCGGTCTTTTCTCAGCGCAGCGATTGTGACCCGCTTCATCGGTACTACAGCCATCCAAAGCCTCCTATTCCGCCAGCATGGAAAGAACCGCTGCGACCGCCTCCGGCATTTTCTCTCTGGCCGCCTTCGTCAGCTCTTCAATTTCCTTTCCGGCAGATTCCGCGGCCGAAAGGAGTTCTTTTTCGGATTTTTCACCCAGCTCTTTCATGGATTCGCGGCGCAGTTCCAGATTTTCCTCTGTTCCGTGCGCTCTGAGCTGCTGTGCTTCATCCTCTGCCTTTTTGATGATCTCCTGCGCCTTCTGCTGCGCATCCCGGATCATCTGCTCCGCGGCAAGCTCCCCGCTGCGGATTCTGTCAACCAATTCTTTAGCCATTTTTCACCACCTGTCACTGCCGATCAGACCCGGCGCCATGCCGATGCGGATATGCGCGGTCCGATCTCTTCACATTTCCAGTAACTTTCTCATTTTAACTTGTAAACATTACACGCGTCAACGCGCGGAATTCAGTAAAAAATATGACCGCCGATAACGTACCGCGGTGTCACCTGCGGAATCGGCGTCCGGAAGAAGATACAGTCAGACACCGTGGTCTGTCCCGCCATGGCGGCATCTGCCGCTGCGTAGCAGGCCGGTGTCGCATCGTTTCTGGACAGGGCCAGTGCCAGCCTTCCGGTCATGGCCGGCTCAAACTGATTATGCTGATAGATAACGCCCGGGATGGTCGACGGAAATGCGCCGGACAAAACCCTGTTGATCACGACCGCACCGACAGCGACCTGCCCTTCATAGGGCTGGTTGCCGGCTTCACAGTAGATCAGATTCGCCAGCAGATACCGGTCATCCTCTGTAAAGACCACATCGCTGATATTGCGCCATACAGACTGACGGGAGAGCGCTTCCAATCTCCGCTCTTCAGCCAGCTTTTCCTCCAGCGCCTTCAGCTCACTGTTCTTGGCATCCAGCTGGTTCTTCAGATCCTCTGCCACCGCCTCCGCGGCGCTGATCTGATCGGAGTAAGCCGCAATGCTGCCGGCAGTGCTGCTTACCAGCCCGCTGACCCGGCCATGCTCCTCCTGGGCCTGCATCTGCAGGCTGTCCAGTTCTTCCTTCTCCTCTTCCAGCTGTGCCTTCTTCGCCTCTACTTCTTCCTTCAGCGCGATATACCGCTCCAGTGTCATGCGGTCGTAGGCAGAAAGCTGTTCCACATATTCAGACCGATTCAGATAGGAAGAGAGAGATCTGGATTTCATGAAGAGCTCCAGATAGACTGTCTGTCCCCGCTCATACAGAAACTGGATGCGCTTCTTCATGCCCTGGTACTGCTCCTCCTGTCGGGCGATGGCCGCATTCAGTTCTTCTTCTGTCTGCGCGATTTCCTGTTTCTTGTCCTGAATCTGCTGCTCCAGATCCTCCAGGTTCTCTCCGATGGCACTCAGCTCTGTGTTCAGATTGCCCAGCTGCGTCTGCAGATCTCCCCGGGTATTGGTCATGGAATCGATCTGTCCCTGAGTATTCTCAGCGGCGTCCTCGATCTGCTGCTTTTCTTCCCTCGCCTTCTGAATGGCTTCTTCTGTTTCCTTGGATGCAAAAACAGGCAGCGATATCATCGATACCGCTGCTGCAGCGACGCATGCTGTCAAGATCCATATTTTGATTCTGTCTTTAAAAAACTTCATTCAGATATCCGCGGAAACCTCTGATCAGAGTGTAAACGAAACTTCCCGTCCGCTGGGCTGATACTGGATATATTCAACGCCGGCCGCATCAAACATCTTCTTGCTGGCAATGGTGGAATCGGAGTCAGCATATTTATCGCTTTCATAGACGATCCGCCGGATGCCGGACTGGATAATGGCCTTCGCGCACTCGTTGCAGGGAAACAGTGTCACATAAACCGTCGCGCCCTCCAGGCTTCCGCCTCTGTAATTCAGAATTGCGTTCAACTCACTGTGTGTGACGAAAGGATATTTCGTCATCAGCGGGGCACCTTCCCGATCCCACGGAAAAGCATCGTCGGAGCAGCCGGTCGGCAGCCCGTTGTATCCCATCGAGAGAATCTTGTGATCCCGGACAATGCAGGAACCGACCTGGGTGTTCGGATCTTTCGAACGCATCCCCGCGAGCTTCGCAACGCCCATGAAGTATTCTTCCCAGGAGATATAATCTGTGCGCTTTGCCGACATGACTGCTCCTTTCCGTAATGTTCCTTCCGGATTTATTTGGTTCCGAAAATACGATCGCCCGCGTCGCCCAGACCCGGAACGATATAACCGTGCTCGTTCAGATGATCATCCAGTGCACCGATGTAGAGATCCACATCCGGATGAGCTTCTGTAAATGCCTTCACGCCTTCCGGTGCCGCGATGATGCACAGGAAGTGAATGTGTCTGCAGCCATGCTGCTTAAGCATATCAATCGCAGCGATCGAGGAACCGCCGGTTGCCAGCATCGGATCCACTACAAAAATTTCACGCTGAGAAACATCTGCGGGCAGCTTGCAGAAATATTCGACAGGCTTTAAGCTCTCCGGGTCGCGATAAAGTCCGATATGTCCGACTTTTGCAGCCGGGATCAGCGTAAGCATGCCGTCGACCATTCCCAGTCCGGCGCGAAGAATCGGTACGATGGCAAGTTTCTTTCCCTTCAGCTGCTTGACCGTTGCGGGTGAAACCGGCGTCTCAATTTCCACATCTGACAGCTGCAGATCTCTTGTCGCCTCGTAGCAGATCAGCATCGCAATTTCACTGACGGTTTCGCGGAATGTTTTCGTTCCGGTCGTCTTGTTGCGGATGAAACCGATCTTATGCTGAATCAACGGATGATCCATTACAATTACTTTTGCCATTGTCAATTCCTCCTGAAACTCATATAAGCCTGCGCCGCACCGTTCCTGAAAAGGCCTGCCGCGGTTTTATGTTCTGCGTATTATATTACCTGTTTTACTGATCTTTCTCAATATCCGCGATGCCGGCAATTCGCCTGACATGCTTGGCCTCACCGGAAAATTCCGTCGTCAGGAAGGTCTCTACAATATCCAGTGCTGCGTTCTTTCCGATCAGTCCCGCGCCCATGGCCAGCATGTTGGCATCATTGTGAAGGCGGGTCAGCCGCGCTGCCGTCACATTGCTGCAGAGCCCGCAGCGAATCCCTTTGACTTTATTGGCCGCAATGCTGATTCCGATGCCAGTCGTACAGATGACAATTCCTTTCTCACACTCTCCCGATGCAACCGCTCTTGCCGCCGCTTCACCGAATGCCGGATAGTCACAGGAGGCCGCATCATAACAGCCGAAATCCCGGTACTCGATTCCCTTCTCCTCCAGATAGTGAATCACATCCTGCTTCAGTGCGTATCCGCCGTGATCCGATCCCAGTGCAATCATCTTCCGTTTCTCCTTTCTGAAACATCGCCTGATTCATTTCGCCGCTCAGGCGTGCGGCCATATATCATACCTGCACCACTCTGTGTCCCGCCGCCTTCATCAGACGGTTCATGACCGCCTGCCCGATGCCGGCGCGGTCAAAGCTTTCCGAAAACATGAACTGGGCCTCTTCCTCATCAAATTCCCGTAAAATGCGGAAAAGACATCTTGCAACGCTCTCCTCGTCATCCCGGCTCCCGGCGCTTCGTACCAGGTCAGCCCGATACTGCTGTGCCGTCTCATCCGTACAGATCACGCCCGTCTTAAAGCCTCTGGCCGCATAGTCTTCGCAGGCGTGGTTGATGTATTGGATCACCTTCTCCTGCCTGCCTTCCACAATGACCAGCTCGCCGCGGGGGGCATAGTGCCGGTATTTCATTCCCGGTGCTTTCGGGGGAAGATTCGTCTCCTCTCCCAGAATGGTCCGGTCCACCTCAACCGTTCCCAGAACCTTCTCCAGCATCTCCTGGGTCACATAGCCCGGCCGGAGAATCGTGGGTACCTCCGATGTCAGATCAATAATAGTAGACTCCAGGCCGATGCCCACCGGGCCTCCGTCCAGAATCATCTCGACCTTTCCATCCAGATCCTCCAGACAGTGTCTGCCCAGTGTCGGGCTCGGACGTCCGGAGGCATTCGCGCTGGGCGCGGCGATATAACCGCCTGCTGCCCGGATCAGTTCAGCTGCTATCTTATTAGAAGGAAACCGCACCGCCACAGTTGACAGACCGCCGGTCGTCTCCGTCGGAACCAGGATGCTCTTATGAAAGATCATGGTCAGCGGACCGGGCCAGAAGGCCTTGGCCAGTGCATATCCGGCAGCCGGAATCTCTTCCGTAATCGGCGCAAGGTCTTCCATTCTGCAGATGTGCACAATCAGCGGGTTATCCTGCGGCCTGCCCTTGGCCGCATAGATCTTTCTGGACGATTCCGGATTCAATGCATCGCCGCCCAGGCCATACACTGTCTCTGTCGGGAAAGCGACCAGCCCCCCTCCACGCAGGATCTCTCCGGCGCGCCGGATCACACCGGAATCGATCTGATTTTCATTCAGTTCTATATACTCAGTCTTCATTCTGCCGCTCCAGTAAGGCTGTCGCCGTCACCGGTTCATATATTTCTCAATGACATCCCAGATGTCCGGTGTCTCAAAGCCCAGGCGCCAGGAGGCGACGCCGGCCAGATGATTGACATCCATGACCGACAGCTTGGTCTCGATGGACTGCGCATCTTCCAGCCAGACTTCCAGCCGCTCCGTATCCGTAACGGATGAAGCATAATACTGCCCGCAGGCATCGTCCCAGCGCATCTCCATCGCATGATTTTCGATATAAGCCCGGGCGTCTGCCATGCCGACCGCCTGGGAGGTTACGCCCGCAGAGGTGGTTGACCAGAGGCGGACATAGAACGGAACTGCGTTCATCAGTTTCTGCGCCGGAATGCTCTCCAGCGCTTTCTGAATCCCATAGCTCACATAAGAAATGGACGCGACAGAGCCGGCCTCGGCGCTGCCTTCATAATGCTCATCGTAGCCCATGATCACGACATAATCAGCGAAGACGCCCTGTTCCGGCAGATTGTAATGCTCATTGAAATCGTAGGGAACATAGTTGTCCACAGAGAGAATGATCTGATTCTTCCGGCACTGGATGGACAGTTCGCGGATAAATTCTATAAAGTCCTCTCCGCAGGCAGGATCAATCTGTTCGAAATCCACGTTGATGCCGTCGATGCCATACGTCTGCACCTGTGCCATCAGCTGTGAGATCAGACGGCTGCGTCTGTCGCAGGATGTCAGAAACTGATTTCTGGAAACGCCCGGTGTATTGAAATTGTCCACGACCGCCCAGACCTGTATTCCCTGTCCGTGCAGATAATCCACGTAATCCTGCGAGGCAAAACTTGTCATGTTTCCCTCGTCATCCGAGATCCAGAACCAGGTCGGTGCCACAACATTGACTGCTTTTGTCGGCGCCAGATAATCGTAGATCGTATCATTGCCGGCTACGCCCGCAACATTATGAAAAGCCATATTGACCTTCGTATCCAGACGGACCGTCGCATAATCCGGCTCTGTATAGCCCGATACCGCCTCCGTCTGCTTCATGACCGGATCGGAGAGCCGCTTGTTTTCAACATAGCCGATAAAGCAGTCTTCCGTCTTCACCTTGCTCCAGGTTTCCATTCGATCCAGGATGATGACTTCTTCACCCGCTTCGATCTCTCTGAGGATCTCACTTTTGATTCCGCCTGTGATGCGGACCTGCGTATCCTTCAGAATCTCAGCTGTCTCTCTCTCCGGCCACTCTGTAGTCAGCTGGATCCGGTTCGGATCCGTGTACAGCTTATAGTCGAAGTTGGCATAATTTCTGACAAAATCCAGCGCCAGGTAAACGGTGTCGCCGATTCGGACAGACGGCGCGTAATTCTCTGCCGTCGTGCCGCCGGACTCTGTGCTCCACTCGTGTGAACCGATCTGCGAGCGCACCAGCTCAGTCGGCAGCGCATAGAGCAGCAGATCTGCTTCCTGGGAATCCTGGGTCTCTTTTCCGACGTAGAAGCGGTCATTCAGAAGATCATGTACCGTTTCCAGATCCAGATAGCAGGTCCCGTCAATCAGCTTGGCCCGCGCATCCAGCATCTGGTCTCCATGCATGATCCGCGCTTCGCCCGGATCAGAAATACCGAAATACTCCGCACTGTCAATCACTTCTTTAGAATAGGAATATTTTTCAAAATACAGCCTGGCTCCGAAGATGCCTCCAAGAATGATGATCAGCAGAATAATGATCACTGCCGGCATCACGCTGGCCCCTCGTCTGGAACGTCTCATACAGTCTGACTCCTTCCTCTGAAACAGCAGGTCTTTCTTAGTGTTCAACTTATGAGTATAACATACTTCCGGCTGATGCGGAAACAGCACGAAGGCGGCGCCGCTCCTTTCTGCACGCTGCACAGTGGGGGATCCTCAACTTATGTGCCTGGGCCTGATGCCCGCCCGCGTGCCGTGGAACGGCGCCGTTTTACAAGATTTCCGGGGGTTTTGTGCTGAAATAGGATTTAGGCACGGCTGCAGCAATCGCTTGCAGCCGGATGACAGGACGGCCATTGACCGAGGAGAGCGTAACCACCCCGGTGCCCTCTTTCATCCCGATCCTTGCCCGCACGGCGGGAATGTATCTCTTCTGCCTCAGCGAGCAGAATAGTTGTTCTTATCATTCCCTTTTACAGCCAGGTATGGATTATAGATTCTTCACTGCGTAACCGTTGTTTTCTGCAGCCTCTGCCGGCTGCAGACAGGTTAATGTGTTTTCGGAACTCGGAATTATATCAAGTTATATAGAATGATTTCAACAGTTGCAGATGCTTCCGCTCTGCCGCAATGATCCGGAAGACTGTTTTAATGCTTCCCTGTTTTACCTGGTATTTTCTTGTGGGTCTCTCCTAAGTCGATCTTCCTCCTTTCCGATACCCTGAATTTCCCGACCGTGAAGTCAATTATAGTCAGGCGCCTGCTCTTTATCAATATTTTATACTTAATTTATTGTATTTCTCCATTACTTACATTTCGGCTCC
>JAFTFP010000273.1 GCA_017449485.1 Lachnospiraceae bacterium | reverse complement strand
CGATGAGATGGAGATCGACGGGCTGACGGATTACTACGACAACCGCGCCCACACGAATGCGCTGGGTTCGGAGAAGGTGACCGCCTACCTGGGACAGTACCTGAGAGAGCACTATGACCTGCCGGACCGGCGGGGAGATGCGGCCTACGCCTCCTGGGACGAGGCCTATGCGCGCTGGCAGAGCGAGCACGCGGAGGCGGTCCGGGAAATCTTAAGCAAGGTGGAGAACTGACATGTGCGGAATCTGCGGCCTGGTGAATTTCGGCCGGGCGACACAGGAAAATATTGAGCGGATGAAGGAGCGGATGGTCCACCGCGGCCCCGACGCCGGGGGAACCTGGCTGTCGGAGGACGGCGTGATCGGTCTGGGACACCGGCGTCTCTCGATTCTGGAGCTCTCGGAGAAGGGCGCGCAGCCGATGCATTCACACTCCGGGCGCTTTGTGCTGGTCTACAACGGCGAGATCTACAATCACGGCGAAGTCGCGGAGCGCCTCAGACAGGAGGGCAGGCTGACCGCACTGCGGGGCACCTCCGACTCGGAGATTCTCCTGGAGGCCCTGGAGGCCTGGGGACCGGTGCAGGCCCTGTCCCGGTGCAAAGGCATGTTCGCCTTCGCGCTTTATGACCGAACTGAGAAGGTGCTGACGCTGGCCCGGGACCGGATCGGCGAAAAGCCGCTGTACTACGGCTTTGTGAACGGCGCCTTCGCCTTCGCGTCCGACCTGGGATGCATTGCCGCTTTGGACGATTTTGACCGGAAAATTGATCCGGCCGTGCTGGATCCTTATTTTACGCACGGCTATATTCCGGCGCCCTACACGATCTATCAGGGCATCTACAAGCTCCTGCCCGGCAGCATTCTGACCCTGCGCGCGCCGTTTGGCCCGGCCCAGCTGAAGACGAATGTATACTGGTCTATATTGGATCAGGCAAAATATGGCGCAGCCCATCCTTTTGCCGGCTCGAGGCAGGAGGCCTCCGAAGAGCTGGAGCGCCTTGTCCGCGCATCGGTGCGGGATCAGATGATTTCGGACGTGCCGCTGGGCGCCTTTCTCTCCGCGGGCATCGATTCGCCCACGATTGTGTCGCTGATGCAGGCACAGAGCATGAAGAAAGTCCGGACCTTTACGATAGGAATGGCCGAAAAGGATTATAATGAAGCAGAGATCGCCGGACAGATTGCGGCGCACCTGGGGACGGATCACACGGATATGATGATCACAGAGCAGGACGCCATGAACGTGATCCCGCTGATTCCGCGGATGTTCGCGGAGCCCTTCGCCGACAGCAGCCAGATTCCGACCTATCTGGTGAGCGCGCTGACGAAGCAGCACGTGACGGTTTCTCTCTCGGGCGATGCGGGCGACGAGCTGTTCTGCGGCTATACGACCTACGCCTCAGTGGAGCGCATCCGGAACCGCTACGTGCGTATTCCGGCGCCGCTGCGGTCTCTTGGCAGCAGCCTGATCCTGAACTCGCCGCTGCAGAAGAAGGAGGCCCTGCGGATTCAGGCCCGCCTGATGCAGGCAGACTGCCCTGAAGAAATTTACAGAAGATCTTTTGACACGGATCCGCTGACGCACCGGATTGCAATAGCGACGGGCGCATCGCTGCGGACGGATGCCCTGGGCCCGGATGAGCTGGGAAATCCCTGCAGGGATCTGATGCTGATGGACCTCATGATGTATCATCCGGATGATATACTGGTAAAGGTGGACCGGACTGCGATGGCCGTTTCTCTGGAGACGCGGATTCCGCTGCTGGACCGGGACGTCGTGGAATTCGCCATGACGCTGCCCACCGATTATCTGCGGGATCCGGAGAGCGGAAAGGGCAAGCTGGTGCTGAGGGATATTCTCTATAAGTATGTGCCGCGGTAGATGATGGAGCGGCCCAAGAAAGGCTTCGGCATTCCCATTGCATCCTGGCTTTCGCAGGAGCCGCTGCGCAGCTGGGCACAGGAGCTGCTGAGAGAAGATATGATCCGGCAGCAGGGCCTGTTAAACCCTGAGACCGTCCGGCAGATCTACGCGGACTTTACGGAGCGGGGTGTGTTCAGGCCGCAGCTGTGGTATCTGCTGATGTTCCAGGCCTGGATGAGGGATGAACACGCCGGACACAAATAAAAAACGGATAGATAATAATCAGCCTGATGAATCAGATAAGAACTGAAGCAGGCACAGTAACAGACACAGATAGCAGACGAAGAAAGACGGAAAGGACAGGTACCGGAAAATGATTGCGATTCGTATGGAAGGCGGACTCGGAAACCAGATGTTCCAGTATGCGCTGTTTCTGCAGCTTCGCGCGCTCGGGCGGGACGTGTGCATCGACGATGTGACCGGCTATGAGAATCAGGCCGAAGATTCTGTGCGGCGTCCGATCCGGCTGAAGGAGGCGTTCGGAATTGAATATCCGGTTTTAAGTGATGAAGACCGGTACAGACTGACGGACTCCTATCCGGGCTTTTTCAATGCGATCAAGAGAAAGCTCCGGGGCCGCAGAAGCCTGGAGATGCACGATCAGAACCTGGTCTTTGATTCGAAATTCCTGGAGACAGAGGAAGGCTACTTTACCGGCTACTTCCAGAGCTATAAGTATTTTGCCCAGGTCGATGAGACAGAAGGGGCGGTGCGGAAGGCATTCACCTTCCGGGAGGATCTGCTGGATGACGCGCCGGGACACCGGAATATCTTAAGCCAGATCCGTCAGGCGGCAGAGCTGGGTGAGGAAACCTGTGCCCTGCACCTGCGGCTGGGGGATTATCTGGATAAGCCGGAGCTGTACGGCGGGATCTGCACAGACGCCTATTACCGGGCAGCGGTGCTGGATATTCAGCGCAGCACCGGCCGCAGGCTCCACGTTTTTATCTTCTCCAACGGGCCGGAGACGGCGCGGGAGTGGGCCGAAAAGAACTTCACGGGGCCGGATTTTGCAGATGTGACGCTGACCTGCGTCAGCGGCGCGGACGAGGAGCACGCGGAGAAGGACCTGTTTCTCATGACCCAGTGCCATCATTTTATTCTGGCCAACAGCAGCTTCAGCTGGTGGGCGGCGTACCTGGGCAAGGAGCGCGGCGCAGACGGCCCGGTCAATCCGCTGCTGGAGCCGGATAAGCTTCCGTCCATGGTCATTGCGCCTTCGCGCTGGCTGAAACTGCCGGAGCAGGAGGTCGGCGAAGATATTTATACGCCGGATATGATTCGGATGGATGAAAACGGCGATTATGTGCCGGGAGCGGGACTGGGATTACTGTGATGAGAGCAGCTGCGGAAAAGAATGCCGGACTTGGCGCCGGACACGATACAGAACAGAATACAGGGAAGACGCTGGTCCTCGGGGCCGCCGGCTTTATCGGAACGAATCTGTGCAATGCGCTGACCAGACAGGGCGCAGATCTTATTCTGTTCGACCGCTTTTTTGCAGAAGATAAGACGGCGATGTGGGCAGGAAAGGCGCAGCTCCTGACCGGAAGCTTCGACGGACAGACGGATTTTGACCAGCTCACAGAGGGCGTGGAGACGGTCTATCACCTGATCAGCACCACGTGCCCCACCAATTCCAACCTTGACATCGCGGCGGAATATACGGACAATGTTCTTCCCACGGTGCGCCTGCTGGATGCCTGTGTGCGCAGCGGCGTGAAGCGGGTCGTTTTCCTTTCCTCCGGCGGGACGGTCTACGGAAAGGATCACACCGGCGTGTGCCGGGAGGAGGACGACGCATTTCCGATTTCTTCCTACGGCGTGCAGAAGCTGACCATCGAGAAGCTGCTGTATCTGTACGAATACCTGCACGGACTGGATTACCGGATTGTCCGGCTCTCCAATCCCTACGGACCGCATCAGCGGCCGGACGGCGTGCAGGGCGTTGTGACGACCTTCCTCTACCGGACGCTGAAGGGGGAGCCGATCTGTCTGTACGGAGACGGAAGCGTCGTGCGGGATTATATTTATATTGACGATGCCGTGCGGGGCATTCTGGCAATCGCCGGTGACGGCGCACCCCGCAGACTGTATAATCTTGGGAGCGGCCAGGGCACCTCGGTCGCGCAGCTGATTGAGCTGCTTCCGGAGGTGACGGGCATCGCACCGGTGGTGGAACACCTGCCGGCCAGAGCGGCGGACGTGCCGGTGAATATTCTGGACGTTGCGCGCTTCCATGCGGACTATGATATCGGGGCGTTTCTTCCGCTGAAGGAAGGAATGCGCCGCACAGTGGAATTTTTCAGAAATGCAGGAATTTAAACTGACGGAAATAGAAGAGGCCGGAATCATTCCTGCCTCCATGCAGACGGAAACCATCAGTATTGCGGTGGCAGTCTACAACGGCGAGGCATATCTGCATCGCT
>JAFTFP010000272.1 GCA_017449485.1 Lachnospiraceae bacterium | reverse complement strand
CCGCTCAAGGAAGCCGGCCTGACTAAAAAAGAAATCCGACAGCTGCTGCGCCGGCTGGGACTTCCTTTTTCTGAGCAGCCGTCGTACGCTTGCCTGTCGACACGTTTTGTCTATGGACAGACGATTTCCGAAGAAAAGCTGGCGAAGGTAGAACAGGCGGAAGATGTCCTGCTCGGCCTGGGGCTTGCACAGGAGCGCGTCCGGATTCATCAGGAGGAAGCCGGCGATCTGGCCCGGATCGAAGTCCTGCCGCAGGATTTCCGTAAACTGCTGGAACATCGCGAGATGATCGCGCGGCGCTTCCGGGAAATCGGTTTTATCTACACCGCGCTGGATCTGACCGGTTACAGAACCGGCTCCATGAACGAGAGCCTGAGCAGCGCTGAACGGGAGAAGTATCAATGAATGCACAGGAAGTACTTCAGAAAGTAAAAGACGGCAGCATGAGCATCGAGGAGGCGGAACAGTATTTTGTGCGCGCACCTTTTGAGGAGATGGATTTTGCCAAGCTGGATCTGCACAGGCAGGTCCGGACGGGCTTTCCTGAGGTGGTATTCTGTGAACGCAAGCCGCTGGAGATGCTGAAAGCCATCTATCAGCGTCTGTACGAAGATAACGGCGAAGTCTTCGGGACCCGGGCCGGCGAGGAGCAGGCTGCGGCAGTCCGGGAGGTCATTCCGGAAATCAGCTACAATCCGGTCAGCAGAATTCTCAAGTGCGTGCCGGAGCGGAAAGGAATCGGCTGCGTCGCAGTAGCGAGCGCCGGAACGGCGGATCTTCCGGCGGCGGAGGAAGCGGCGGAGACGGCGGAGTATTTCGGCGCCAGTGTCATCCGTATTTATGACATCGGTGTCAGCGGCATTCACCGCGTGCTGTCCAGACTGGATGATCTGCGCGCTGCCAATTGCGTGGTGGCAGCGGCCGGCATGGAGGGTGCTCTGATCAGCGTGCTCGGCGGGCTGGTGAACGTTCCTTTGATCGCGCTGCCTACTTCGGTGGGATACGGAGCTTCTCTCGGCGGTGTCTCTGCGCTGCTGACGATGATCAATTCCTGTGCAAACGGCATTTCTGTAGTCAATATCGACAACGGCTACGGCGCAGGATATAATGCGGCCCTGATCAACCGCCTCGCCGTGCGGGGCGCCGAGCACAGCCGGCAGACAGATTGAAATTGCAGAAAGAAAGGAAAGCATCTGAAATGGAAAAGCAGCAGTATGTTGCCTATGTATCTTCCTATACAACACAGCAGAAGGAGCACTTCGGCATCCGGATCTATGATGTGGATCTGGAGGAAGGACGTCTGTATGAGAAAGAGAAGATCACCATCTCCAATTCTTCTTATGTGACCATCTCTCATAACCGCAGATTTCTCTATTCCATTACGGATTTCGGCGTCGAAAGCTACCGGATCGGAAAGGGCGGAAATCTGACTACAATGAATCGTGCGTCCATCAATGGCATGCGCGGCTCCTATCTGTCGACGGATTACACTGACCGATGGCTCTTCGTGTCCGGTTATCACGACGGAAAGATTACGGTGCTGCGGCTTCTGGAGGATGGGTCCATCGGCGAGATCACGGATGAAATCTATCACCGGGGCCTCGGCAGTGTCGCAGAGCGCAACTTCCGGCCGCATGTCCAGTGTGTCAAAATGACCAGAGACAATCATTATCTGTGTGCAGCGGATCTGGGTCTGGATCACATCTGTGTCTATCGTCTGAATGCAGTCACGGGAAAACTGCGGCAGGTGGACATCATACACGGTGAGCTGGAATCCGCACCGCGCCATATCAAGTTTTCCGAGAACGGAAAATTCATGTACGTCGTCTATGAACAGAAGAATATGATTGAGGTCTATTCTTACCGTGAAAGCGAAGGCGCACCTGAGTTCGAGAAAATACAGCAGATTTCCACCCTGAATGATTATCACGCCAATGTCTCCGCCGCCAGTGCACTGAACCTGTCGGAGGATTTCCGGTATCTGATCAGCTCCAATGCGGGCGATAACTCCGTGATCATTTACAGCATTGATCAGGAAAGCGGAATGCTGAAGAAGATTCTGTGCCTGCCTGTCAGCGGTGAGTACCCCAAGGATGCTGTGCTGTTCCCGGACAACCGGCATCTGGTCTCCCTGAATCATGAATCCAACAGCATGACCTTCTTCAATACAGATCTGGAAAAAGGACTGCTGGTCATGCATGGAAAGGAAATCAAGATTGACCGGCCCAACTGCATTATCTTTCACCAGCTCACTGATGAGCAGACAGATCCGGAAAAACCGGAGAAGGAGTAAGAGATGGCAGGATCTACCTATGGAACCGCAATCCGGGTGACCACCTTCGGAGAGTCCCACGGACCGGCGCTCGGCGCTGTTCTGGACGGCTTTCCGGCCGGCATGGCCTTATCGGAGGCAGATATTCAGCCATATATGGATCGCAGAAAGCCGGGGCAGTCCGCCATTACGACGCCGCGGAAGGAGGCAGACGAGGTCCGGATTCTTTCCGGCGTTTTCGAAGGAAGAACGACCGGTACGCCGATTGCACTGCTGCTCGAGAACACTTCCCAGCGCTCCGCAGATTACAGCAATGTGGCACACACCTATCGCCCCGGGCATGCAGACTATACCTATGACATGAAATACGGATTCCGGGATTATCGCGGCGGAGGCAGATCCTCCGGCCGGGAAACCGCTGGAAGAGTCGCGGCGGGGGCGGTCTGCGCAAAGCTTCTTTCAGAGATGGGTATCACGGTGACGGCTTATACCAGGTCCATCGGCCCGGTTGAAATCAGTCCTGACAAGAGATCTCCTGAAGGATTGGATCCGGAGCTGAGACTCCGTACCATGACCGGCATGCCGGATGAGGAAGCAGACGCGCGGGCACAGGAATTTCTGAAAAAATGCATGGAAGAGAAGACTTCTGCGGGCGGTGTCATTGAGTGCCGCATCAGCGGCGTGCCAGCAGGCATCGGTGAGCCGGTTTTTGACAAGCTGGACGCAGAACTGGCGAAAGCCGTCATGTCCATCGGTGCCGTGAAGGCCGTTGAAATCGGAGATGGATGCGAAGCGGCCGGCCTGCAGGGACAGGAGGATAACGATGCCTTCCGAATCGCAGCGGACGGCTCTGTCTGTAAGAAGACCAATCATGCCGGCGGCATTCTGGGCGGTATCTCTGATGGCTCGGATATCCTGCTTCGTGCTTCCATAAAGCCCACCCCTTCGATCTTCAGACCGCAGGAGACGGTGACAGACCAGGGTGAGGAGACCGAGCTCATTCTGGCCGGCCGCCACGACCCGGTGATTGTCCCCAGGGCGGTGGTCGTCGTCGAATCCATGTGTGCAATCACGATTCTGGACGCCATGATCCGCGGCGTCGGCGCAAGGGCGGATCAATTAATCAGTTTTAACCGGAGATAAGTTATTCAGATGAAGTATGAAGTATTAAAGCAGGAAGGAATGGCCAAACGGGCCAGGATGACAACGGTGCACGGCGTGATCGAGACGCCGGTTTTCATGAATGTTGCGACGGCAGGTGCGATCAAGGGCGGCTTGTCAGCAGATGATCTGCATTCAATTAATACGCAGGTCATGCTGTGCAATACCTACCATCTGCATGTGCGGACCGGAGATGTCAAAATCCGGCAGATGGGCGGGCTGCATGCCTTCACAAGGTGGGACCGTCCGATCCTCACGGACTCCGGCGGCTTCCAGGTCTTTTCGCTGTCTGATCTGCGGAAAATCAAGGAAGAGGGCGTCTCGTTCAAATCTCATATTGATGGGGCACACATTTTCATGGGACCGGAGCAGAGCATGCAGATTCAGTCCAATCTGGGATCCACCATTGCCATGGCGTTTGATGAGTGCCCGCCGGCACTGGCAGAACGCTCCTATGTGGAACAGTCTGTGGCGCGAACGACCAGGTGGCTGGAGCGGTGCCGGAAGGAGATGAACCGGCTCAACAGCCTGGAGGAGACGGTCAACCCGCAGCAGCTCCTGTTCGGAATCAATCAGGGAGCGGTATACCAGGACATCCGGACGGATCACGCCAAAGCCATCGCTGAGATGGAGCTGGACGGCTATGCGGTCGGCGGCCTTGCAGTCGGAGAGACGCACGAACAGATGTATTCTGTGATTGAGAATACGGTGCCATATCTTCCCAAGGATACACCGACCTATCTGATGGGAGTCGGCACGCCGGAGAACATTATCGAAGCTGTTTACCGTGGCATTGACTTCTTTGACTGTGTCTATCCCAGCCGGAACGGACGCCACGGAAATCTCTACACAGACCACGGCACGCTCCGGATCCGCAATGCGCGGTATGAGACAGATACCAGACCCATTGATGAGAACTGCGGCTGCCCTGTCTGCCGCGGCGGCTATTCAAGAGCCTACCTGCGGCATCTGATGAAAGCAGATGAGGCATTGGGACTTCGCTTCTGCGTCATGCATAACCTGTATTTCTACAATCACCTGATGCAGGAGATCCGGGATGCGCTGGACGCCGGCTGCTACGAAGCTTACAGAAAGAGAAAGCTGGCGGATCTCTCCGAAGGCGTCTGAAAACAACTTGTAAGCAATATGGTTTTTGTTGTATGATAGGAACGTTCTAACTATTTGAATCATGGAGGTTTTCGGAATGAACTTATTACTGACACAGGGTGCGATGGGAGCCGGCGTAATGGTGCTGTATATTGTTGCACTGATTGCTTTCTTCTATTTCTTTATGATTCGCCCGCAGCGCAAGGAGCAGCGTGAAAAGGCCAATATGCTTTCTCAGCTCGCTGTAGGAGACAGTATTCTGACTTCATCCGGTTTTTACGGTATTGTCATCGATCAGACAGATGATACCGTTATTGTGGAATTCGGAAATAATAAGAACTGCCGCATTCCGATGCAGAAATCGGCCATCGTACAGATTGAAAAACCGGAAGACGCCGTTGCAGACAGCGATAAATAACCGGTATTCTGAATCAGTCGGATGAACGAACGGACCATTACAATCGGGCAGGCAGCAATACCTGCTCGATTGTTGTACATAACCGCGCATGAGCGAAACCCTTGAAACGGCCGGTGGTGCGATAAGAACAGGAGAGTATCTATGGCAGAACAGAAGGTACTGAAAATCGGCGTAATTGCGGGAGACGGCATCGGCCCG
Organism: Lachnospiraceae bacterium; assembly: GCA_017449485.1. Lineage (GTDB taxonomy): Bacteria > Bacillota > Clostridia > Lachnospirales > Lachnospiraceae > CAG-791. The sequence goes on along the minus strand of JAFTFP010000272.1, from coordinate 6,930 downwards.
GAGATTGTCCGGGAGGCCCGGAAGGTGCTGGACTGCACAGCCCGGAAATGCGGCTTTGACATCGAATATACGGACCTTCTGATGGGCGGCGCCTCCATTGATGTCTACGGGATTCCGCTCACAGATGAAACGATTGAAAAGGCGAAGGAAAGCGGCGCAGTTCTGATGGGATCCATCGGCGGAGACGCGGCGACCTCTCCCTGGTATAAGCTGCCGCCGGAAAAGCGTCCGGAGGCCGGCCTTCTGAAAATCCGCAAGTCGCTGGGACTGTATGCGAATCTGCGTCCTGCATATCTGTATCCGGAGCTGGCTGCTTCCTGCCCGCTCGCCTCACAGGACGGCGGCAGAAGCTTTGATCTGATCATCGTGCGCGAGCTGACCGGCGGCCTGTATTTCGGCGCGCGCCACACGGAAGTTGTGGATGGACTGCGCACAGCAACCGACACCATGACCTATAACGAGGCGGAGATCCGCAGAATCGCCCGGACTGCATTTGAGACAGCTCGCAAGCGCCGCGGACATGTCACCAGCGTGGATAAGGCCAACGTGCTGGATACCTCCAGACTCTGGCGTGCCGTTGTGGAAGAAACCGCGCAGGAGTACCCGGATGTCACCCTTTCGCACATGCTGGTGGACAACTGTGCCATGCAGCTCGTAAAGAATCCGGAACAGTTTGACGTTATTGTGACGGAAAACATGTTCGGAGACATCCTCTCGGATGAGGCGAGCATGATCACCGGCTCGATCGGTATGCTTTCCTCTGCATCGCTGAATGAGACCAGCTTTGGCCTTTACGAGCCCAGCCACGGTTCCGCACCGGACATTGCCGGCAAGGATCTGGCCAACCCGATTGCGACAATCCTTTCTGCGGCGATGATGCTTCGCTATTCTTTCAATCTCGAGGAAGCTGCGGATTGTATTGAAGAGGCCGTCCGGAGAACACTGCAGAACGGCTATCGCACGAAGGATCTGATTCCTGCGGAGGCTGGAGATCTGAAATGCTGCAGCTGCTCCGAGATGGGCAGTGTGATCTGCGGATATATTTAAATTCAAAATGGTAAAATAACTACAATAGATTCGATTAGGATTGTGTCAAGTCCGCTATGAAAGGACTTGACATGCAGCATCGCTCGCACGCCCGGAGGGCGTATTAAATCGAGCGATGTTCAACAGAGAGGAGGATACGAAAATGATCAGTGACAGTGTCAAAACCGGCATTCAGCAGGCACCGCACCGGAGTCTGTTCAACGCGCTTGGCTTCACAGAGGAAGAGCGCAGAAAACCGATGATCGGAATCGTCAGTTCCTTTAATGAGATTGTTCCCGGTCATATGAATATCGACAAACTGACGGAAGCTGTCAAGCTGGGCGTCGCAGAAGCGGGCGGCATGCCGGTTGTCTTTCCGGCTATTGCAGTCTGCGACGGCATCGCAATGGGTCACGTGGGTATGAAATATTCACTGGTCACAAGGGATCTGATTGCTGATTCCACTGAGTGCATGGCCAGAGCGCACGGCTTTGACGGACTTGTGATGATCCCCAACTGTGATAAGAATGTCCCGGGCCTTCTGATGGCGGCCGCCAGACTGAACATTCCGACTATTTTTGTCTCCGGCGGTCCGATGATGGCCGGCCGGGTAAACGGCAGAAAACGCTCCCTGTCATCCATGTTCGAGGCTGTGGGCTCCGTTGCGGCGGGCACAATGAGCCTGGAAGAGCTGGCTGTCTATGAGGAGAATACCTGCCCGACCTGCGGATCCTGTTCAGGTATGTATACGGCCAATTCCATGAACTGCCTGACCGAAGCAATCGGTATGGGTCTGCGCGGAAACGGAACCATTCCGGCGGTTTATTCGGCTCGGATCCGTCTGGCCAAGCATGCAGGAAATCAGATCATGGAGCTGGTGCGTCAGAACATCTGCCCCCGCGATATCCTCACGAAGGAAGCCTTTGAGAACGCGCTGACTGTGGATATGGCTCTTGGCTGCTCCACGAATACCATGCTGCATCTTCCTGCAATTGCGCATGAGGCCGGCATCGATATCAACATGGAGATTGCCAATGAGATCTCTGCGCGCACGCCGAACCTGTGCCATCTGGCACCTGCGGGCCCGACCTACATGGAAGATCTGAATGAGGCGGGCGGTGTCTCTGCGGTTATGGATGAACTGGCCAAGAAGAACCTGCTTCACCTGGATCTGCCCACTGTCACCGGACGGACGGTCGGAGAAAACATCAGCGGTGCTGTCAACCGCGATCCGGAAGTCATCCGGCCGATTGACAATCCTTATATGCAGTCGGGCGGCATTGCAGTCCTGAAGGGAAATCTTGCTCCGGATACCGGCATCGTGAAGAAGTCTGCCGTTGCACCGGAAATGCTGAAGCACGAAGGACCTGCACGTGTCTTTGATTGTGAGGAAGATGCGATTGATGCCATCAAGGGTGGAAAGATTCATGAGGGAGACGTTGTCGTCATCCGTTATGAAGGCCCTAAGGGCGGCCCTGGCATGCGCGAGATGCTGAATCCGACCTCTGCCATCATCGGCATGGGCCTGGGCTCAACCGTTGCGCTGATTACGGATGGAAGATTCTCCGGTGCATCGCGCGGCGCTGCAATCGGCCATGTCTCGCCGGAGGCAGCTGTCGGCGGCCCGATTGCACTGGTAGAAGAAGGAGATCGGATTCTCATTGATATTCCGAATAATGAGCTGAGCCTGCTCGTTTCTGATGAAGAACTGGCACAGCGCCGCAGCAAGTGGCAGCCCCGCACGCCGAAGATCACCTCCGGCTATCTGGAGCGCTACTGTGCACTGGTGACCAGCGGAAACCGCGGCGCCATTCTTGAACTCCCGAAGCAGTAACAGCTGACTTGATTATATAAAGGAGAAACCTATGACTCTTACCGGTGCGCAAATACTGATCGAATGTCTCAAGGAACAGGACGTGGATACCATTTTCGGCTATCCGGGCGGCACCATTATGGTTGTTTATGATGAGCTTTACCGGCATCAGGATGAAATCCATCATTATCTGACTTCTCATGAGCAGGGCGCTGCACATGCGGCAGACGGCTATGCCCGCGCCACGGGCAAGGTCGGCGTCTGCTTTGCCACCAGCGGCCCGGGTGCAACCAATCTGGTGACTGGTATTGCTACAGCTTACATGGACTCGATCCCCATGGTCGCCATCACCTGCAACGTGACACTGCCGCTGCTGGGCAAGGATACCTTCCAGGAGGTCGACATTGCCGGCATCACGATGCCGATCACGAAGCATGGCTATATCGTCAAGGATATTTCCATTCTGGCTGACACACTCCGCAAGGCATTCCGCATTGCGAGATCGGGAAGACCCGGTCCGGTCATTGTAGATATCACGAAAAATGTAACCTCAGCGAAGGCTTCGTTTACGCCGATGACCCCGGAAGAAAAGAAAAGACTGTATAAGCTTCCGGAAAGACACCTGTACACGGAGAAGGATCTGGACGAGGCAGCGGAGATGATCCGGTCAGCGAAACGGCCTTTTATCTACGTGGGCGGCGGCGCGATCTCCTCGGGCGCCTCAGAGCAGGTGCGCACACTGGTTGAGAAGATTGATGCGCCGGTCTGCGACACGCTGATGGGAAAGGGCGTCATCAATGGATATGACAGTCATTATACCGGCATGATCGGTATGCACGGCACGAAAGCATCTAATTTCGGCGCCAGCCAGTGCGATCTGCTGGTTGCGCTGGGTGCGCGCTTCTCGGACCGCGTTACCGGCAATGCGAGAAAATTCGCACCGCATGCCAAGATCCTGCACATCGACATCGACGCTGCAGAAATCAACAAGAACGTAAAAGCCAATCTTGCACTGGTGGGAGATCTCGGAGAAATCTTAAGCGAGCTGAACAGCCGGCTGGATGCAGCGGAGCATCCGGAGTGGATGGCACATATTCACGAGCTGAAGGAGAAGTTCCCGCTGCTTTACGATGAGAAAGTGCTGACCTGCCCCATGGTCATCCGCAAGCTGTGTGAGCTGACAGGAGAGGATACCATTATCACAACGGATGTGGGACAGCATCAGATGTGGGCGGCACAGTTCTATACTTATACGCAGCCTAGAAGCTTTCTGTCCTCCGGCGGCCTTGGAACGATGGGCTACGGTCTCGGCGCTGCCATCGGTGCCAAGGTTGCCTGCCCGGAAAAGACCGTCATCAATATTGCCGGCGACGGATGCTTCCGCATGAATATGAATGAACTGGCCACAGCCAGCCGCTATGGCATTCCGGTGATTGAAGTAGTGATCAATAACGAAGTGCTGGGCATGGTGCGGCAGTGGCAGACGCTGTTTTATGACAAGAGATATTCACAGACAATATTGACGGATCGCGTCGATTATTGTAAGGTTGCCGAGGGACTCGGATGCAGGGCTTTCAGGATTACCCGTCCGGAAGAGCTGGAGAGTGTTCTGCGTGAAGCGCTCACCTGCGGCGAGCCGGCCCTGGTAGAATGTGTCATTGATCCGGATGACAAGGTATTCCCGATGGTTGCACCTGGAACTTCCATAGAAGAAGCATTCGATGCGCGGGATCTGGAGGAGCAGAATCAGGTATGAAAATATTAAGAAGAACAGTCTGTGCGGCAGCGGCTCTGCTGCTTGGCATTCTTTTCTGTGCAGGTGCATGGACCATGCAGACCCGTGCGGCGTCGCCGAAGGTACCGGACTGCGACATCATCTATGATTTCGGAAATGGTCAGACCTATGAAATCAAATCAGGCCTTGCCATGAGTATGATGCGCACCAATCCGGACGGAAGCTATTATATCAGCCCCGAGACGGGAAATTATGAACTGGATCCGGCGAAGATGAACAGCTTCTTCTACGCGCTGTCCATGATGTATCCCATGCAGAGCAATGATCTGCTGTTCAGGGCGACCCGGGGCGATGTGGTTCAGGTCAGCGGCGGAAGCCAGAAGCAGCGCTTCCTGGATACCGGCGTGGAAATTCCCTATCTGGCGCATGCCATTCAAACCGGTGCGAAGGAAGTCCATACCCCTGTGTGGGGCGTCGGCGGCACCTATATTGAGGTCGATATGACCAACCAGCACCTGTATTATTATCTGAATAATACGCTGGTGACGGAGACACCGATCGTGACCGGCAATGTCCGTGCCGGACACAAGACACCGACCGGTGTCTACTATGTGAACAGCAAGCTGCGCAACATCAACCTGGTGGGTGCAGACTACGTTTCCTATGTCAATTACTGGATGGCCGTGATCGGAAGCAGCATCGGTATTCATGATGCGACCTGGCGCGGCAGCTTCGGCGGTGAAATATATCTGACAAACGGTTCTCACGGCTGCATCAATTGTCCGCTGACCGTCATGAAGGATCTGTATCCGCTTGTTGAAAAGGGCACTATCGTGGTGTTGTTCTACTAAGTTCATACCACGCAGCAGCATATAGAGTGAGGAGAGAGATTATGAGAAAAGTCTTTAATTTTTCGGCAGGACCGGCAATGCTGCCGGAGGAAGTGCTTCAGGAAGCAGCCGCGGAGATGCTGGATTACCGCGGAAGCGGCATGTCTGTCATGGAGATGAGCCATCGCGGCAAGATCTTTGACGGCATCATGAAGGAAGCGGAGCAGGATCTGCGGGATCTGCTCGCCATTCCGGACAATTATAAGGTCCTGTTCATGCAGGGCGGTGCGTGGACACAGTTCGCCGCAGTTCCGATGAACCTCATGATCAATAGGAAAGCCGCCTATGTCGTCACCGGACAGTGGGCCAAAAAGGCATGGCAGGAAGCGTCAAAATACGGCGAGTTAGTCAATGTTGCTTCCTCGGAGGATGAGACCTTCTCCTATATCCCTGACTGCAGCGATCTGGACATTCCGGAAGATGCGGACTATGTCTACATCTGTGAGAACAACACCATCTACGGCACCAAGTATCACACATTGCCCAATACCAAGGGACATACGCTGGTGGCGGATGTTTCATCCTGCTTCCTGTCTGAGCCCATGGATGTCACGAAATACGGCGTGATCTACGGCGGCGTACAGAAGAATATCGGTCCCGCCGGTGTTGTCATCGCCATTATCCGCGAGGACCTCATCCGGGACGATGTGCTTGAGGGCACACCGACCATGCTGAAGTGGAAGACGCATGCAGATAACGATTCCCTCTTCAACACACCGCCTGCATATGGCATCTATATCTGCGGCAAGGTCTTCAAATGGCTGAAGGCGCAGGGCGGTCTTGAGGCGATCAAGGCAAGAAATGAGAAGAAAGCGGCCATTCTTTATGATTTCCTGGACGAGAGCAAGCTCTTTAAGGGAACCGTGCGGAAGGAAGACCGTTCTCTGATGAACGTTCCGTTCGTGACCGGCGACAAGGATCTGGATGCGGAATTCGTAAAGGCAGCCGAGGCAGAGGGCCTGGTCAGCCTGAAGGGTCACCGCAGCGTCGGCGGCATGCGCGCATCGATTTACAACGCCATGCCCGTAGAAGGCGTAGAAAAGCTGGTCGCCTTCATGAAAGAATTTGAGCGCACCCACACAAACGCCTGATTAAACCACGCTCAGAGCAGATTGAAGAAAGGATATGCATCATGTATAAGTACGCATGCTTGAACAACATCGCCGAAGTCGGTCTGGAGCATTTCCCGGAAGGCTTCGAGAAGACGGATAATGTAGCTGAAGCCAATGGAATCCTGGTCAGAAGTGCCTCCATGCACGACATGGAATTCAGCGATCAGCTGTATGCCATTGCCAGAGCCGGTGCAGGTGTCAATAACATCCCGCTGGAGGATTGTGCGAAGAAGGGCATCGTTGTGTTCAACACGCCCGGCGCCAATGCCAACGGCGTCCGCGAGCTGGTTTTTGCCGGCATGCTGCTGGCCTGCAGAGACATCGTAGAAGGTGTCGACTGGGTCCGCGCCAACT
>JAFTFP010000271.1 GCA_017449485.1 Lachnospiraceae bacterium | reverse complement strand
TCATAATCAGCAGGCACGCAATACCCGCCATGACGTGATAACCGACTGCGTCGTTCATCAGGTTGGTCGATTCCAGCTGTGCATTTGTTGAGAAAATAAAGTTCTTGCAGAAGTTCAGTCCGGCGACAATACCGACCAGACCGACGATCACATACATGATTTCCGCAACTGTCTCCGAGCTGTGAAGGAAATGATATTTGAAGTTCTTATTAACTCCGCTCAGTCCATAGCCCAGGAAAACCAGCAGGATCGCGCTGGCGACAAGAACGCCGCCCTGGAAACCTCCGCCCGGGGAAGTGTTGCCGTGGAAAATGACATAGCATCCGAAAACACCTGCAAGCGGGAGGAACATGTCCGCGGCACAGCGGACAATTACGCTTTTCTTTTTCATGCCGCTTTCGTTATTCATTCTGTGCTTCCTCCTTTCCCGCAGAACTCTTTCTGAGGATTGCCAGAGAACCCGCAATGGCAGCAATCAGAATAAAGGACTCGCCAAGCGTATCATATCCTCTGAAGTTGAAGACCACCGAGTATACAACGTTGTCCGCCGCGGTCTGCTCTTCGTGCTCATTGACGATAACAGATGCGACGCCGTCGGCGTTCTCTTCTGTGTGGTCTGCCGGATTTTCATACAATCCAACCACATCTACACCCTCGCCGTTGTAAGAAGAAGGAGTGGCTGCCATGCGCACCGCAGCAACGATACCGATGATGATAATCAGAGCGCAGCTGATGGTGATAGCCCATTTCTTAAATACAGGAGAATTCATGCTTCTGTTCCTCCTTTCTCATCCTCATCATCTTCGCGGTCCGCATTCACCTTGCGAAGCGCAATGATATAGAGCACTGTTGAGAGAACCGCTCCTACGGCGACTTCCGCAATCGCAACATCCGGCGCCTGCAGCAGGATAAACTCAAGTCCCACAAAAGTGCCGGTTGCCGCCAGGGCGATCACGGAATCGATCAGCTTCTTGGCCTGAACGGTTACGATGGCCGAAGCAACGATTCCGATAATAACCAGTGTGTTCAATACTACTACCAGGATTCCGCTCATCGTTATGCTTCCTCCTTTACTTCATCTTCTGCTTCGCCGGCTTCAGCGAAATCTTCCGCGTAATCATCCGGTTCAAAGCCCTTTGCAGGCCGGATACCCATGTGATAAGCCGCTTTGCAGAGTGCATGATTGCTGACAGGGTTTGTCAGAATCACAAGCAGGCCGAACAGAATCAGCTTCACGATCACGCCCGCAGACATATGGCTGGATGCCGCATACAGAATGCCGGCAATCATGATATTGATCGTTCCCAGCGTCGCGATGCACGTGGAAGCCTGCAGTCGTCCGAATACGTCAGGCATCCGGAGTACGCCCAGGGCGCCGACAAAAGTGAAGAAGGCGCCGATCACAAGAAATATTGTCACTGCGATATTCATATTCTGCCCTCCAGATAACGGGATACGAAAACCGTCCCAACGAATCCAAGCAGCGCTACCACCAGTCCGACATCAAGATAGATCGCCCGGCCGGTATACAGGGAATACATCACCAGGGCCGTGGCTGTCGTCAGATCCAGTGCATCTGCCGCGCACATTCTGTCTGCAGCTGTCGGACCCTTGAAGATTCTGTACAGCAGTGCAAAATCAAGAATGACATAGATAATTGCTCCGATCAGTAAAGCTGTCATCTCCAGATCCTCCCAATCCAGTTTTCCATCCGGCCTTTGATGATCTCGCCGGCTTTTTCACGATCTGTCTCCTCTACGCTGGCCCACTGAACATAGTAATAATTATCACCCTGTTCGTCCTCGGCCACTTCCATCGTGATCGTGCCCGGTGTCAGCGTAATGCTGTTGGAGACCATATTCAGACCGTACAGCGACTTGATATTCTTCGCGCCGCGGATCCGGATGACGCCCGGCTTGTAGCCTTCCAGTCCGGGGCTCAGAACGATCCTGGCCATTGCGATATTGGCCTTGATCAGTTCGATCAGGAAAATGCACACTGCGTAGAACAGCAGCAGCACGATCCGGACAGGATTGTATAGGTAGAAAGCACTCTCATGAATCAGAAGCTTGCACGCTACCATGGCAATCACCGCTGAAACGACGATTCCCAGAATAATCTCTCTTGGCTGCACGGAAAAGACCAGCAGCATCCAGAAAAGGAAGCACAGGATAAATGTGGACAGCCAATCTGTAAACCTGTTCTTATTCATAAATCCGACCTCTTGTATTTTTAGTCTGCTTCGAGCGATTCGATATAAAACTCTCGCCCCTGTATCATCTGATAATCTGCTGCTCCGCACCGGGGACACTGGAACGTGTCTGTATCCACCTGGGACTCCCCGCCGCACTTTCTGCACCGGATTCTGACCGGCAGCTCATGAAAGACAAGCCTGGCGCCTTCCGCCTCGGTTCCCTTCGATATTTCCCGGAAACAGTTTTCCACATATTCCGGGACAATACCCGAGTAGATACCAAGTGACAGCGTGATGGTCCGGATCCGGCTGGCGCCGTTCTCCTTCGCAGCCCGGCTGGCCGTACGGAGCATGTATTCCGTCAATGCAAGTTCATGCACATCTTCACCCCGCTGTTACCGGTCAAGGCAGGAGAAGCAGGGGTCAATCGACGCAACGATCAGGCCCGCATCCGCCACGGAATTTCCGCGGAGCATAACCGGGATGGTCGGTGCCGTCTTGAAGGTCGGAACATGCAGACTGATGCGGTAATTGTTCGGGCCGCCATCGGTCACGACCTTGTAGCAGAGCTGGCCGCGGGGTGCTTCGTGTCTGGCTGTGAACTCTCCAGCCGGAACCTTCGGAATCTTGTTTCCAAGATTGATCGGTCCCTCCGGCAGCTTCTCGAGCGCCTGACGGATGATCTTAATGCTCTCAAGCGTCTCAAGAACACGCACCACAACACGCGCATAGACATCACAGGACTCCACTACAGGGATATCAAAATCGAAATCCTCGTAGCTGCTGTAAGGAGCATCGCGCCGCACATCAATATTGACATTGGAAGCGCGCGCGTGCGGTCCCACTGCACCCAGGCGGATGGCGTCTTCTGTTGTCAGAATGCCGACACCCTTGGTACGCATGGCGAGCGTCTTATCATTGGTGAGCCAGTAGGTGATCGGCTTCATCTTCTCTTCCAGATCATCCATCGCTGCCAGCACAAGTCTGCGCATGTCATCATCGATGTCGCGCCTTGCGCCGCCGATGATGTTCATAGCGTAGTTGACACGGTTGCCGGTCAGGGCTTCCAGCGTGTCCATTGTGCGCTCACGATCCTTCCAGACCTGCATAAAAAGAGAGTCATGGCCGACGATATGGCAGGCGATTCCGATCCATAACAGATGGGAATGTATACGCTCCAGCTCCTCGACAATCACTCTGATGTACTGTCCGCGCTTGGGAACCTCCATCTGCGCAATGTTCTCGATGCACATCGCATAGGTCAGCGAGTGAGAATGAGAACAGATTCCGCAGACACGCTCCACCAGCACCAGCGTCTGAATGAAGTTTCTCTCCTGTGCAAGCTTTTCGATGCCTCGGTGATTATAGCCGATAAAAACCTCCGCATCCTTGATTTCCTCTCCTTCTACGATCAGTTTCGCATGGACAGGCTCCTCAAGAGCGGGGTGATACGGCCCAATCGGAATGATATAGCTCATATTGGAATTCCCCCTTCAGAATATTAAGAAAAACCCACTTGTAATTATATCTGTTCGCTCATATACCGTCAAGAAATCGAAGCGG
>JAFTFP010000270.1 GCA_017449485.1 Lachnospiraceae bacterium | reverse complement strand
GGGCCGCCGTGCCCTGATACCAGGGCCAGTCCGCGCCCAGCAGATAGACCGCGTCCCAGGCCGCGTGATACAGAATCATGCTGATCAGCGTAATGCCCCGGATGCCGTCCAGCAGATGATAACGCCTTGTGTGCCGCGTATTGCCGTATTTAGTTTTTTCTTTTCCAGATGCCATAATGGAATATTGTAACATGTTTATGAAAAAAGCGGGCTGTTTTACGCCAAAACCGGCGAACTTTTCATTGACACCCTATCGATTCCTGCTACACTGTAGGTGACTGCCGGGCAGCGCCTGCGCGCCGGCACGAAAAAATTGAATCATGTCCATGGCAGAGTAGGACTTTGTGTGTATACGCACCGTGCGTCAGTGTCAGAAAGACGGGGAGTTGTTTTCTGAACGAAATGATCGAAGGATCTGCAGTACAAGGTCTGCATCCCGCTGCCGCATGCAGAAGTTCCTTTCCTGATGCGGCGACCCGGATTCCCGGAGCTGCCGGACACATCAGAGAAAGGAGTTTTTTATGAATCAGAAAAACGAACCCGACCGCAGTCTGTTTGATACCCCGTTTTCCGCAAAGTACTGGAAGCTCGCCGCGCTCGAGATGAAGTCCACGCGCGTACTGGTCCTGGCCGGCATTCTGACCGCCCTGCGCATCGCCGTGAAGTCTCTCTCCATCCCGATCGGCCCGAGCCTGAACATCACCTTCGGTTTTATCATCAACGCACTGGGCTCACTGATCTACGGTCCCATCGTAGCCATCTTCACCTCGGCGATCAGCGACACACTGGGCGCCATGCTTTTCCCCACCGGCACCTACTTCTTCCCGTTCATCTTTGAAGAAATTGCCGGCGGCGTGATTTTTGCCCTGTTCTATTACCGCGCGAAGATCACGACGCTGCGTGTGATGCTGGGCCGCTTTGCCGTCACTGTTCTTGTGAACCTGATGATCAGCCCTGTCATCATGATCTATTACTATAAAATGATCCTGGGTAAATCCTACACCTTCTTCACGATGCCGCGGATGATCAAGAATCTGGTCATGTTCCCGATTCAGTCTCTGATTCTGGTTCTGCTCTTTGGCGCGCTGCTGCCCCACACGAACCGGATGAATCTGACCTACACCGGAACCACCAGTCTGAAGTTCACGAAGAAGGACGTGCTGGTGCTGATCCTGCTCACCGTCGTATCCGCCCTGGCCATCGTGTTCTATTACTGGTACAAGGGACTCAGCTGAGCTGTACGGCCTGCTGATGCGCTGCGGGGATCTGAAATCTGAAATCAGAAATCAGTAATCCACCTTCATCAGCGTCAGGCCCTGCGGGGGCGCAGTCGGACCGGCCAGCCGCCGGTTTCTCGCCTCCAGCAGTGCAGGCATCTCAGACGGCTCCCGCTTGCCGTACCCCACCTCCAGCAGTGTGCCGGTCATGATCCGGACCATGTTCTGAAGGAAGCCGTTCCCGTGAAAATAAATGCGGATATAATTGCCGCTCTCCTCGATCCGGATCGTATCCACGACCCGGATCGTTTCTTTTTTCATCTTCGGATTACCGCAGAAGCTCTTATAATCGTGCATCCCCGTCAGCAGCTCTGCGGCCTCGCGCATCTTCTCCACATCCGGCTTCTTTTCCAGCACGGTCACATATTTTCTGTCAAAAACCGGGCGCGAAGCGCCGTACCAGAGTGTGTACCGGTAGGTCTTGCCCGTCGCCTTGAAGCGGCTGTGGAAGCGGTCCGCGCAGATTTTGACCTCATTGACGCTGATATCCTCGGGCAGATAGCGGTTCATGTAAGCCTGGATCTGGGCCTCCGTCTTTTCGGTCTCGAGCAGCACATTGCAGGTCATGGCGCGCGCGTGTACGCCCGCATCCGTCCGGCCTGCGCCGATCACGGTGATCCTGCGCCTCTCAGCGTCCGGATGCTCTCCGGCTTCCATCTCCTCCAGCACGCTCTCCAGCTTCCCCTGAATAGTCAGATCCTTCCCCGGCTGATGCTCCCAGCCGAAGTACCGGGTTCCGTCATAGCTCACAATCATCTTGTAATTCTTCATCTTGTCACTCCGCTGTTCGTCTCTTTACATCCGCCGGAGGCTTCCGCTTGGCCCGGAGAATCTCAACCGGCGGTGAATTTGCCTGCCTGCTTAAGTCAATGTTATAATATGGTATTGAATTATGCTTTGTTTCTGTCAGATTACAGAGGTATTTGAGAATATGAAAAAAATCATTCGTTCCATCCTGTCCGATGCTTCCCGGAAGCTGAGAGAAGAAGACGGTTTTATCTTCTTCCTGCTGCTGATTCTGTTCCTGATGGGCGTCTTCAGCTTTTCCGGTTACAAAGCGTACAGCATCGTGCACAATTATCATGTCGCTGAGAAGGAATACGAAAATCTCGCAGATTCCTTTACCGTTTCCATCGATGAGTCTGCACCGGCACAGGATTCGCAGGGTGAAAGCGCGGGAGGCGCTTCCTCTTCTTCCTCCTCCACTGTTCACGCGGACAATCAGCTGGTCCGCGGGCGGATTCTCAAGATCGACTTTGAAAAGCTTCAGGCGGAGAATGAAGAGGTCATCGGCTGGCTTCTGCTGGACGGCGCAGGCATCAACTATCCCATCCTGAAGGGCGAGGACAACGACTATTATCTGCACCACACCTTCAGCGGAGAATACAACAGCAGCGGCTCCATTTTCATGGATTTTGAAAACAAGCCGGATTTCTCCGATTACAACACCTTTGTCTACGGACACAACATGAAGAATGGCTCCATGTTCGGCTCCATGCAGGAGTATTTCACAGGAAAGGACTGCGAGGGCGAGCAGTACTTCTACATTTTCCTGCCGAACGGCCACCGCGCAACCTATCAGGTCTATTCCTGCTACCAGACGCATTCAACCAGCGACACCTACCGCCTGTTCTACACAGAGGAGGATTATCACAACTATATGGATCTGATTGCGAAGAAATCCATCCGGAAGACGGAGCTGGATCCCGGCAAGGAAATTCTGCCGATCGTGACGCTCTCTACCTGCTCAGGTGCCGCGGGCGGCACACAGCGCTTCGTGGTTCACGGCCTGCTGGTAGAGGATGTGGATCTGTCCGGATGGTTTGACTGATCCGCAGGCAGGACTCCGGAAGGCTTCTTAAGCTTCAGCGCTGCTCCAGCTTCATGGCCCGGAGTTCCCCCAGAAACATCTCATAGTAATCGTCCTCCCCTTCAAGAAGAGGAGAATTCTCACCGCCGCCATTCGTGCTTCTGCGCATGGCGGCGTAATAGTCTTCACCGGCAGAGATCAGGTCCATCTCATAGATCGGATATCCCAGTTCTCCCGCGATGGCGCAGAAAGCGCTGACCGGATTGGGCGCCTCGTGCGTCGCAAGAATTCTGTCCAGCAATGCCGGATCCCTGCGGGCCGCACTCCTCAGTCCTTCAAGCACTTCATCCACACTGTACATCGGGCTCCCGTTCGTCATAAGTCAACCTCCAGGAAAAGAATAATACAGAAATGCGCCGGCAGATACATGAATCACTGGTTAGGTTCATTCGTAATTACGTCCATAATCATCCACGATTTCAACGAAAAATGTCAAATCTCAAAGAATAAAGCTTAGGATGACATCTTAAGACTCCGCGTGCTATCCTAAAATTACAGGAGGTCATCTATGGAACTCAGACAGACCGGCATGATTTATACTCCTCTTACTAAAAAAGCACTGAAGCTATGCTGCAGTGCGCATCAGGGCCAGCTCGATAAAAGCGGCATTCCTTACCTGCTCCATCCGTTCCATGTGGCAGAACAGATGGATACGGAGCATGAGGTCTGTACCGCGCTGCTGCACGATGTCGTCGAAGACACGGATTATACCTTCGAGGATCTCGAGAAGGCCGGCTTTCCGGAGGATATCATGACCGCTCTGCGGCTTCTGACTCACAACCTGGCTGTCCCTTATCTGGATTATATCCGAAGCCTCAAGTCCAATCCGATCGCCAGAAAAGTAAAGCTGGCCGATCTGTATCACAACAGCACCACTGCACGTATGGAGCAGCTCACTCCGGAGCAGGAAGCCAAAGTGCAGGAATATCAGGAAGCGATCCGCATCCTCTCGGAATAGGATCGCTTCCTTTTCATCTTCTTACTGCTGTATTCTGCGCCGGACAATACCGGCGATGATTTCCACGCACTGATCATAGCCAATGACACCGGTATCCAGACTGATGTCATAGTTGTGATAGTCTCCCAGCTCGCTTCCCGTATAAACCTTATAATACTCTTTTCTCTGCTGATCGCGCTTGTCCACCATCTTGCGGACCTTCGCGCCCTGTTCGTGATCCCGCTCTTCAATGCGGTGTACGCGGTGTTCCAGATCGGCGTACAGGAAGACATTGAAGCAGTCGATGCCGGCCTCCCGCAGAATGGAATCTGCACAGCGTCCGACCAGAATGCACGGCTCCTGGGCAAATTCCAGAATCGCCTTGGCCTGCGCGCGGAAGATTTCATCATATTGATTGTTATAGCCTGCGGCGGCGCCGAAGGACAGGAAGCCTCCCAGCATGTGGCTGGCGCGGCTGATATCCTCTCCTTCCCGCTCGATTTCTTCCTTCGTGTAGCCGCTCTTTTCTGCCGCTCTGGCTACAATGTCCTTGTCATAGTAAGGAATGCCCAGTTCCTCGGAGAGACGCTTTGCGATCGAGCGGCCTCCCGCACCGAATTCACGGCTGATAGTAATCACAGGATATTTCATGGACTGACTCCTTTCTGATTTCTTCTGGTTCTGCTTAGACTGCTTAGCGCGGCACAAACTCAGACCAGTAGTTGTTGTTGTAGATATCGGTGAAGCGATAGATCTCAATGGTCTTCGTGTCTTCACCCAGAATCGTGTCGCTGATCATGATATTTTCAGGATCGGTTATCGTCATCTGCTCTCCCAGATAATAGCTGTCCTGGAACTCACCCTGGTATGAATAGAAGTCGCACAGGAAGTCCAGCGTATCTCCCGCCTGCAGATCAATCAGGCCTCTGGAGACCGTCTCCGTCACATCCGCCCCGTAGGCCGGCTGCGCACCTGCGACGTAGCCCAGCGGCTGTTCATCCGTAAACAGCAGGATCAGCTGTACGCGCTCGCCGTTCAGCAGTGCCGGGACATATCCGGTGATCTTGTAATCTTCTCCGTCCTCTACCGTCGATACATGGTAGTAAGCGACCGGCTGATTGTTGATCGACAGCCAGGTTTCACCTGCGTCCGCCACCAGGTTGCCTTCCTCGTCAATGTCATAGACCGGATCCAGACCCATGTCGACGTAGCCTTCTCCGTCGTCCACATACAGGTTCATATCCACCTGCTGGATCAGTCCCTTCTGGTCATCCGCCAGAATGATCTTGTACTGTCCGCCTTCCTCTTTCCAGGTGAGCTGTCCGGCGTCAAACTGGTTATCCGCCAGGTAAGCCATCGCATTCTCATCTTCCATGATGCTGCGATCGAAGAAGCCCAGATCCGAGGAGGAGAGGCCGCTTCCGCCGCTGCCCAGGAAGGTGGAAAGAAGCTGCAGGATCTGCTCCTGGCTCTGCGTGGAGCCGCTGTCCAGGCCGCCGCCCAGCAGGGACGGAATCGGTGAGGACGGTGAACCGGAGCTGACCTGTCCGCCGACCTCCATGCTGGCGAACTCGCGGATGCAGCGTGTATACTCTTCATCCAGGCCGATGGCTTCATAGGTCTTCACTGCCGTGCTGACCTTGCTGGTCTTGCGGTACGGGAAGTACACAGACAGACCATAGGCATTGGTCATACCGCGTCCAGTGCGGTTGTACTTGATGGCAGACAGCAGGGTCTGCACCAGTGCATCTGCTTCCTCAGATCCGACGTTGCTTGCGAAATTAACCAGGTCGATCTGATCGATACCGGTCGATTTGGCGAATTCTCTGGAGAGATAGCGCGCGTCCGATACGGTCTTATATTCATCATTTCGGATTTTGTCCGTGGTGCTGGAAGAGAATGCCGAGAACTTCTCCGGCACCGTCTGTCCCAGCTCAGCCAGATCCACGACGGAAAGCGTCGTGCCCTGTCCCGGGCAGTTGCGCTCGCAGACATCCACGAAATCATCTACGATCTTCTTTCCGACCTCAATTGTCGGCTTAGAGGTGTCCGCTGAAAACTCTGTCAGCCAGTTTGTGTAATACCAGCCCACACCCGGCTCCGTCTCTTCAGACGCCACCATGTAATCAGCGTACTGATCAAGCACCAGTGCTGTCTCAACGGTCGCCATCAGGCAGGTATCAAAGCCGATGAAATCAAATTTTGTTCCGGCATTCTTCAGCGCGGAGTTGATTTCCGCAAGATCCATGGAGCCGCTGGAGGCATATTTCTCATCGTATCCGTAGCCGGTGATGGAGCCCCCGCCGTGATCCCAGAAAATCAGCTCGTTGCGGTTCGCCGGGTAGTTCTGACTGCAGAACTTGATAAATTCAGTCAGGGTGGCGGGATCCGTCATCGGCTTGCTGCCGACGTTGGAAACCAGGCGCTTTAATCCGCCATCCTTGATCTGATAAATCTCATTGGTCCGGCTGCTGACGACGTTGTTCTTCCACTGACGGCAGCCGCCCGTGTATACGATCAGATTCACATTGTCACTGATCGAAGCCTTGGTCATTTCCACCAGATCATTGGTAGCCATACCGCTGCGAGACTCCAGGTCCGCACCGCACATATACACCATGATTGTGACGGTGTCCGATCCGTCTCCGCGGATCTGGGTGTATCTGCTGCGCGCCTCAGCGGAAACGCGGGGATTCAGATTGCCGGTGTTGGCTTCAAGCACCCAGCCGCTGGACGAGCTGCCGGTCGATGCCGCGCCGTAGCCGCCGAACAGGCTGGACAGGCTGTTGTACCCGGACGATGAGCTGCTGCCGGTCGACGAAGTGCCGGTCTGGCTCTGTGTACTCTGTGAGGGCTGTGTCGGCTGCGCCGGCTGTGCGGGCTGCGTCTGCTGTGTCTGCCCGGAAGTGCCGCTCTGCTGTGTGTAGGACGGTGTTGTCGTGGGCACAGTCTGCCCGCCGGAGCCGCCGAACATGCCGGACAGAGCTCCGCCGCCGCCCATCATCATGACAGCCAGGATGATAATAATCGTAAGAAGAGACGGGCTGCCGCCGGAGCGCTTGCCGCCGCCCGCGGAGCTGCTGCCGCCGGAGCTCATAAAAGAGCCGCTGCCGACGGGTCCTGCTCCGGTTCCGCTGCCGCGGCGGTGAACTCCATTGCCCTGCCCCGTTACATTTTTCTGTCTGCCTCTGGGTAAGTTCGCCATATGACTTTTCCTCCCTTATATGTCCTGCATACTTCCCTTATATCATTTCTATATATTCAGAACCATTCTGCATTCCTGACAGCATGAAAGCTGCCTGATCCTATTCAATTGCAGATTCCAAATTATTATAGCACAATCTTCCTTTCAATCGAACAGCGGCTTGCTGTCTCCTGCGGGATGATTTGCCTGGAGTTGATGCAGCCGGGTTGGGGACAATAGTACATTTTCCGGAAAATGTACTTGATTAAGACGATTGTTAAGCGCTATAAATAATGCGGTTTAAAAAAACAGCCGCTGTGCGGCTGCTTCGTTGTCAGGAGTAACTATGAGCAAATTGAATTATCAGGAAATCATGGAAGTCAGAAATCAGACCAATGCCTTCGCGCGGTCGATCGGCCTTGCTCTGACTTTTCTGGAGGAAGGCCACGCGGTCACGGAGATGACCATCACAAAAGATCAGCTCAACCCCATCGGCTCCGTGCACGGCGGCTGCCTGTACACCGCTGCCGACGTGGCGGCCGGCGGCGCGGCCATCAGCTATGGAGATGTGGTGACCACCGTTGACAGCAGCTTCCGATATCTGCGTCCCGGTCTGAATACCACCCGCATCAAGGCAGATGCCAACGCCATTAAACACGGAAAGCGGCTCACTGTCGTGCAGGTCAATGTCTACGACCAGGACGAAACCCTCCTCTGCATCGGGACGTTCTCCTTCATGAGCGTAGAGGCCTGACTTAACGTCAGACCTCTGCGCTCATAAGCTTCGATATCATTTTTCCAAGAGAGGGTTCCTTGCCCGAGCGCAGCCCTATTTTTTCAGACGCCTGTAATTAGTCGCTTATATCCTCATCGAGCGCAGCGCGGACGGTGTAGTCAGGGAAACGCTCCTGAATCTTCAGGATGATGTCCTCGAAGATGCCTTTGCGGTCCTCTGCCTCGAAATCAATAATCACATCGAAACGGATGCTCTTGGCTTCCTGATCCAGATAGAAGCCATGTACCTGCAGGATATGGTCATGTTCTCCGATGATCCGCATGACTTCATGCCGGATCTCCTGTGCCTCATTGCTGCTGGTGTTGACGGAGTAGATGCCGACCGCAGTCAGAATGACGCCGTACTCTTCGTACACTTTCTCCTGAATCTGGCGCTCCAGCTTGTCGATCTCATCGGCCGTCATGGTATCCGGCACTTCGACATGTACCGATCCCAGCAGCTTCTCCGGTCCGTAGCTGTGCAGAATCAGATCGTAAGCGCCGCTGACGCCGTCAAATTCTCTCACGGTCCGCCGGATCTGCTTCGTCAGTTCGCCATCTGCCCGCTCGCCGACGATTTTGCTGATCGTGCTCCGGAGCATGTCAATACCGGATTTCAGGATGACAATGGAGATGATGACGCCCAGATAAGCCTCCAGCTTCACGCCGGTCGTCAGGAACAACACTGCCGCAGCCAGCGTCGATGCGGAAATGATCGAATCATTCAGCGCGTCCTGTCCGGACTCCTCCAGTGCCTCAGAGCTCACATTCCTGCCGGTTTTCCTGACATACAGTCCCAGAAGAATCTTCACCACCACGGCCACTGAAATGATCAGCAGCGAGACGAACGAATAATCCGGCACTTCCGGATTCAGAATCTTCTTCACGGATTCCACCAGGGAAGTCACGCCGGCGTACAGCACGATGACCGCCACAATCGCCGCGCTTAAGAATTCCACTCTTCCGTGTCCAAGAGGATGTTTCTTGTCCGGCGCCTTTCCAGCCAGTCTGGCGCCGATGATTGTAATCACAGACGACAGCGCGTCGCTTAAATTGTTAACCGCATCCAATACAATCGCGATTGAGTGGGACAGGATCCCGACGACCGCTTTAAAACCGGCCAGCAGAATATTGGCAGCGATGCCAATCAGACTGGTCTGTATGATAACCTTTTCTCTGTCTTTCATTGAAACTCCTCCAGCAGCTGATACATGATTTTATAAAGACAGTCCGCCTCTTCAGCCGGCAGCTTCAGGCAGCCGCCCACCTTGAAGGGGATTTCCGCGGCCTGCTCGCGCAGTGCCATTCCTGCGTCCGTGATCCGGATCAGTGTCACCCGTTCATCCTCCGCAGAACGACGCCTTGTTACATAACCGTCCTTCTCCATCTTCTTAAGCATCGGTGTAAGTGTGCCGCTGTCCAGGAACAGTCTGGTGCACAATTCGCGCACACTGACCTCCTGCTTCTCCCACAGAACCATGAATACGATGTATTGCGTATAGGTAATACCGAGGGGTTTCAGATAGGGTATATATAAATTGACAATTTTTCTGGCGCACGCATAAAACGGAAAACACAGCTGATTCTCCAGAAGCAGCTGTGGATATTCCGTCTGCGCTGCGGATGCATTTTTCTGCTCAGTACTCATCACGCAGTTCTCTTTTCAAAATCTGATTATCTTACAGGTTGCTCTTCAGCCACTCGGTCAGAATCGGCTCCGGTGCAAAGCCCAGACGCTGTGCGACCACTTCGCCGTTCTTTAAGATGACGATCGTCGGGATGCTCATCACGCTGAACTCCTCAGCCAGATCCGAATTCTCATCCACGTCTACGCCATAGAACGCTGCCTGTCCGGCCATCTCATCGGAGATCTTCTCCAGAACCGGTCCGAGCATCTTGCAGGGTCCGCACCAGGTTGCGTTGAAATCAATAACCGCTGCCGCCGCATTCTTTGCTTCCGAAAGATCATTGTTGGTCACTACTTTAATCATTTTAAGCTCCTTTCCTGTTCAGACCCGCTGAACCACTCACTCTGATTTTCTGTTTCACACAGGAGGATGTCAACCCTTCCGCTTCTTTACGCCTCTCCGCGCCGCTTCATATCGAGATAAGCCGCGGCCGACAGGGCTGCAACATTGCCCTCTCCGGCAGATTTAATGTACTGATACGGCGTGCCCGTGATATCGCCGCAGGCCAAACATCCAGGCAGGCTGCAGGCCATCGAACGGTCCGTCACAACATGGCTTCCGCTTGTCTCCAGACCCGGAACCAGCTGACCGGGCGATACAGCCTCACGCAGGACAAACACGCCGTCAACCAGCAGCGAGGGGGCTTCCTCGCCCTCGAAGAGCACGCTCATCTTTCTGCCCTGCTCCAGCTTCTCCTCCCGGATCTCAACCGGCTTCTTCCGGATGATCTCGATCCGGTCATTCAGCTTCACTTCCTCCTTGTAGACCGGCACATAGTAGACCTTGTCCGCCACCTCGGAGAGGAATTCGGCCTCCGCCTCTTCCCTGCTGCCATAACCGATCACCACTGCTGTCTTGCCCCGGTACAGCGCCGCATCGCAGGTTGCGCAGTAGCTCACGCCCCGGCCCAGAAACCGCTCTTCACCGGGCAGCGTCTTGCCGGCCACAACGCCTGTCGCGAGAATGACGGCCGAAGCCTCATAAGCGGTCATGCCGCTCTCCGGCGTCCCCGCGCCCTGCAGTGCATAATAATCGCCCATCGCATAGACGGCAGTAATCCGGTCCTGGGTGATCTGAATATCCATTGAATCCAGATGCTTCTGGTATGCCGCCGCCAGATCCGCGCCCGCAATATGCGGCAGACCCAGGTAATTATCAATCGCATGTGCCTTCGCCACTTTGGTGCTCAGATCCGCATTTCCCACCAGCAGAATCTTCTTTCCGCGGATCTTCGCTGTAATGGCTGCTTCCAGTCCCGCAGGACCTGTTCCGATAATCGCTATATCATAACGTTCCATATCTGATCCCTTTCTGTGCTCAGCACAGGCCATAACTGTTTTTCTAAATTATATTTTATCAAATCTTTTTATCCTGTCAAGCACTTCTCTGGAAAGTATTCTATGACTGTTCATCAAGACGGGGCAAAATGTGACTGCTTACCAGATTTTGCCTGCGAAGGGGCCGCAGGCTTCCCTGAAACGTGCCAGCATATCTTCTTCGGCAGCACCCAGATCCGTCGAAGCCGTGTCATTCCAGAGCGTAAACTGCGCGCCGCGAAGCTGCGGCGACCAGGCCGGCAGGATCTGCTCCGATCCGTCGGGCATTGTATAGGCGCAGACCTCAAAGGCCTGTTCAAAACGCTCTGTGTCAAAGCGGTCCGCGCCGGTTCCCGGCACAATATACAACAGGTCGCTGCGCGCATTGATCAGGTCGTGTCCCGCCCGGTACAGGGTCTGAGGGTCCGCCCAGAGTGTGCTCCACAGGCACAGCTCCATCAGGCTTCCGGGGACGCGGCCCATGCCGCGGATCTCTCCCAGGCTCGCCCAGGCGCGGACCCGTCTGCTCCGATCCTGTTCAGAGCCCATGGCCTCCTTCGTAATACCGGGTGCATTGCAGGCGGAAAGAGGCTCTGTCTTCAGTGTGGAGGCCAGCCGGTTCATGAAATTGATATAGTAATCGTCAATCCCGTAATATTCATCCCCGCCGATGTGCAGCACCGGGCAGTCCGCAAAGGCGCCGGTTTCCATGAGCTGTTCGGTCCAGATCCGCTCCGCCAGCGCGTGGGTCTCTTCCTTTCCCACATCCAGCTCGTCCACCGAATCCGGCCTCAGGTATGTAGAGGCAATTGACAGCTCCGGAAATGCCCGGGTGATCGCAAGCGAATGAGCCGGCATGTCCAGCTCCGGAACCACGGTGATGCCCATGTCGGCGCAGTCCTTTACAAAAGCGGCAAAATCTTCCGCTGTGTAGAAGAAGTCCTGTGCCTGAAGCGGCATCTGCTCCGGGCCGGTGATGGCGGATTCCATGCGGAAGGCCGCGTAGCTGGTCATGGCGTTTTCAATGCTGTCCAGCTTTCCGGTGTAGGCGAGAATTTCATTGTCATTGAGATGAAGGGTCAGCTCGTTCAGCTTGACGCGGGCCATATCCTGCGCGATCTCATAGAGGACCTTCAGCGGAACCGCCTTCCGGGCCGCGTCAATCTCAAAGCCGCGCACCGGGTACGTCGGGTAGTCCCGGATCTCTCCGCAGGGCAGCGCACCGCTTTCCAGCATCTGACACAGCGTCTGTGTCCCCCACCACAAGCCCAGCTGCGTGGGTGCTGAAAGCTGAATCCGGTCTTCTTCAATCCGGATGCGGTAACCTTCTGTACCCAGCGCTTTTTCTTCTGAGATAGAAAGCAGCAGCTGCGCCGTCTCCGGATCCGCCGGGCTGCCTGAATTCACCTGGTAACCCGCCTCTTCAAAGCCGCTCTGCAGCGTCTTAAGAATGCGGTCCGTTTCTTCCGGCTGCGCACCTTCTATTCCAATGCTCAGCTCCTGTTTTTCCGATGCAAAGCTTCCGCTGCCGCCCCGCCACTCCTTGAGGGCAGGAACGACTTCCGGCTTCGGTGAATCATTCCCTGCTGCGGCTTTCCCGTCGGCTGATCCGTCTTTTTCCGATGCCGGAATTGTCAGGGAATAGGCCTGCGTCTCATAGGTCCAGCCCTGAAACTGCAGTCTGAATCCGACACGGACTTCCATGTCCGCTATGGTCTCCTGCACAATGCCTTCCGCGTCCACAACCTGTTCCAGATCACAGCCGCCGAACTGCGCCTCCATGTCCTGCGGCAGACCGCTCAGTATCACGCGTTTTATGCCATTTTCTTCAGCCAGCTGCGGCTGCGGCGGATTCTGTCCGTCGTCTCCTGTCCCGCTCAGCAGTGCCTCCCACGGATTCTGCTCATAGAGCTGCAGCTCGCACAGATTTGCACCGCCGCGGATGATCAGACGCAGGGATTTGTACAGTCCCGGCTCCAGCACTGCCAGATCTTCTCTTAGATATGGTGCGTTCTCCGACTCATAGAGCAGCCGGTACTGTTCGCCGTCCTCGGAGCCTTCAATCCGATAGGCGAAGCAGTTCAGATCTCCCCAGATGGTCCGCGCATAGGAAATCTGTTTTTCCTTCTTCCATGTCACGGTCAGGACGTGCTCTGCGGCGCTCTCCGGCGCCGCGTCCTCCGGCAGATTCATCACCCAGGCCGTATCCTCGCGGCCGTCTGCCGCCGCTGCGGCTCCCTGTCCCTCCGAGAGCGCGCCGTCCGCGGACAGTTCCGCGTCCCTGGCCGCTGCCAGATTGGCAAACAGTGCTTCTGTATCGGACTGCCGCTTTCCACAGGATGCTGCGGTGAAAATCATCAGGCAGAGCCCGCACAGAATCATGCACCAGCCCGCGCCGCGCCTAAAGTGTCGTGTTCTCATCCCGCTGCTCCTGTTCCTGTATTGTCTGTCCCTGAATCGTCTGTTCCTGCTGTGCCAGCTCCTGTTGTTCCTGCGGCTCCTGTTCCTGCGGCTCCGTCTCCTGCTGCAGCTGTTCCTGCTGCATCATCTGCTCCTGCTCAGCGCGGGCGCGTTCCTCAGCCAGCCGCTGTGCTTCCTCCCGTGCGGCCCGCAGCTTCCTTCTGCGGATCACATTCAGGCAGATGCAGAAAATCAGCAGAAGAGCTGCGGCGGCGGCAATGCCATACAGTACATGCTTCTCCAACAGCCGCTGCTCAGCGGGAGTCAGCCGCCCGGGCAGCTCCCCCTCATCCGGCTCAGCCTTTTCTGACGAGCCGAAGCCCAGCATCTTCGTGATCGGATCACAGATGGTGGCAATGCCGCCCTCTGCGAAAATATCTGTCAGCCCCAGCTCTGAGACCACATCCCGGTAGGGAAGGTTCGGATTGATCGCACTCAGCCGCATATACAGATCCACCGCGCTGTCGCGGTCTGTCTCAGCGCGCGATGCAATATCCAGTGAGGAGAGCGCGGACACGGCATAGCTGATATAGTACATGGGCTGTTCAAAGGTATGCTGAACCATGACCCAGGCATAGTAGGCGTCCGTCCCAGGCGGGAAATAAAAGCCGTACTCCTTCCCCAGCTCCATGGCCAGCCGGTTGATCTCCTCCGCTGTCATTTCCGGTTCTTCATACAGCTTCCATTGCAGCTCGTCAAAATAGCAGCCCTCAATCACCGTCTGAAGCATCGATGTCACCCGGTCTGCCCGATATGCTTTTCCGGTCTTCTCCCCGAGCATTTCCACGGCATGCTCAGCTGTCAGCAGCTCCAGCCCCTGGGACTGGATTTCCGCCACATCGACGCTGGACATGGACACGATCGCCGGCTCCCTGTTATGGAAGGCCGCATTGTAGTGACCGAATTCATGGATCATCGTGTGCACATCGTCGATGGTGCCGGAGGGCGATATGAAGATGAAGGCGGTGCCATACTGCGTCAGCGGAACCGTGAAGCCGCTGTCTGCCTTTCCGGGGCGCTTCTCGATATCATAGTGATGATGCTCCCGCAAATAGTGAAAGCTCTCCAGCAGCCGCTCATCCACCGCGCCGATCTGCGGCTCAATCAGATCCAGCAGCGCCTCTCCTTCCGGCGGCACATACTCATTCAGCTGCTCCTCATACCCGCGATAATAGCTGTACACGGACAGCCGGTTCTGCAGCGGGACAATTTTCTTCTTGGTCTCCACATAGAGCTTCTTCAGCTCCTCTTCCCCGTAGTCCCGGCCATATTCGACGTCATAGGCATATTCGGCGTAGTTTTTATAGCCGGATTTTACGGCCAGCTCGTTGCGGACTCCGATCAGCTCCTGCAGAATCGGAAGAACTTTATTGTTTACGTTGTGGTAGAGGATTTCCTGTACAGCGAGATATTCCGTCTCATCCTCCGGCGGATTGTCATAAAACGACGCCAGCGTCCATTCTTCGCCGTTGATGGTGACCAGCTCATCCTCGTCCAGTTTCTCATAGTACTGCTGCACCAGGGTCATTTCCTGCCCGGTCAGATCCAGATACCACTGCTCCATCGGCGTGTAGTTGTCCAGCACCTCAGCGGCTTCCTCGCCGATTTCATAGACAAATTCATCGCGGTACTGCGAATCCAGCACTCTCTTCAGCACCCGTCCGGCTTCATCAGACAGCACGCTGGCCTCGTTGTCCAGATCCAGCTGTGCCTTCTGCATCTCCTGATCCGTCACATCCATCTTGGTGCGGATTTCGCACAGAACAATCTGTGTCTGGAGGATGTTGAACTCCTCTTCAATGACATGGTACAGTTCGATCACACGATCGACCGCCAGTGCCGTGTCCTCGTCGCACAGTGCGTCCAGCTCCGTGATCGCCTCCTTCAGCCGGGTGTCGTCGTATCCGGTAAACTCCAGCTCCGAATAATCCAGCTCCGTGTGCTCTTTTTCCGGGTAAATCCGCTCTGCTTCAGCGGCTTCTCCCGCTGTCTGTCCGGCAGCAGCCGCTGCCTCAGCCTGATCCGGAGAGGGGGATGCTGTAACGCAAATGTCCGAGAGCAGAAGGCTCCCGGACATCACCACAGCCGCCAGTAGAAGGGCGGCTCCGCATCTTTTTCCTTTATTCACCTGACATCTGTCTTTTTTCTTCATTCAGCATTCCCCTGATCAGTCTCCAGTGCGATGCCGGACATCTGCGCCGTGAGACGCCGGATTTTGCCCAGGAACTGTGCTGCGTCCATCTCCTGGGAATATCCGCCGGAAAGCCAGCGCACCAGGGACGTCAGAAATGCGTCGCACAGAAAGGTCAGATAAAAGCCGTCGTCTCCGTCCTCCGGCAGCGTGTCCTGCACAAAGAAACGGATGACCGGTTCGATGGTCTCCACCAGGTAGTCCCGGAACGAATTCTGTCCCTCGATTTTCAGCGCGGCGCGGTAGAATTCCCGCTCCCGGTAGAAGTACTCGCAGATATCCTCCAGCCAGTCCCAGCCGGTCTGATAGCGGGACAGATCCATCTCGCCCAGAAAGCCGACAAAGAAAATCCAGTTCACCAGATCGTATTTATCCCGGAAATGATAATAAAAGCTTTTCCGGTTGATCCCGCAGTCCATGCAGATATCCGAGACGCTGATTTTCTCAAATGGCCTGCGCCGCATCATCTTCTTCATGGATGCGGCCAGCGCATTTTTCGTAATATTGGAATCCGACATCACTCGCCTTCCAGCTTCTCCACCATCTCACGCATCGTCCGCCAGCCCAGCACCGCGCATTTGACGCGGGCCGGCATGTGGGCGATATCCTGCAGCGCGGCAGCTTCATCGAGTTCCTCGATCTCTTCCTCCGTCGCCGTGCCCTGAATCATGCCCATGAAGATCTGCGCAAGCCGCAGTGCTTCTTCCTCCGACTTGCCCAGAATCAGATCGATCATCATGTCCGCCGAAGCCTGCGAAATCGCACAGCCGCTCCCGTTGAACGCCGCGTCCTCGATGACGCCGTCCCGGATCCGCAGCTGCAGATTGATGTCATCGCCGCAGCTGGGGTTGACACCCTCGAGCACCATCGTGGGATTTTCCAGATCATGCTTGTGCTCCGGATGCAGATTGTGCTCATTGACAATTTCGCGGTACAGTGTTTTCAGTTCCATTTTCACTCCTTCATGTTCGAGTGTCCGCCGGGCTTCAATACCCCAGCCAGCCCCTTACCTTCGAGATTTTATCCAGAAAACGATCTACTTCCTCTTCCGTATTATAGA
The DNA here is from genome assembly GCA_017449485.1 of Lachnospiraceae bacterium. GTDB lineage: Bacteria > Bacillota > Clostridia > Lachnospirales > Lachnospiraceae > CAG-791. The sequence continues at coordinate 11,802 of JAFTFP010000270.1, read as the reverse complement.
AATACAGACTGGCGCGGGCAGTGGAGCCGACGCCGAGGAATTTCATCAGCGGCTGCGCGCAGTGATGACCTGCGCGGATGGCCACCTGCTCTGAGTCGAGCACAGAGGCGACGTCATGCGGATGGCAGCCTTCAATGTTAAAGGTTACGATACCGCAGTGTTTCTTCGAATCCTGCGATCCATAGATGGTGATATAGGGCAGCTCCTGCAAGCCCTTCATCAGCCGCGCAGTCAGGCGCTCCTCCGTCTCCCGGATGGTGTAGAAGCCGACATTCTTCAGATAATGAATCGCTGCGGAAAGGCCTGCGGCGCCAGACGCATTGACGGTGCCCGCCTCAAATTTATGCGGAATCTCCGCGTAGGTCGCGCTCTCGCGCGAGACATATTCAATCATTTCTCCGCCGGAGAGGAAGGGAGGCATCTCCTCCAGCAGCTCTTTCCGGGCATAAAGCGCGCCGATTCCCATCGGGCCCAGCATCTTGTGGCCGGAAAAGGCGTAGAAATCCGCGCCGAGCTCCTGTACATTCACCGGCATGTGCGGCGTCGATTGTGCGCCGTCCACCAGCACCAGCGCACCGTTCTGATGTGCGATTTCCGCAATGCGCTTCACCGGATTGGTCACACCCAGCACGTTGGAGACGTGTCCGATAGCCACAAGCCTGGTCCGGGGCGTAATTTTGCTAAGAAGCTCCTGCTCCGTCAGCGTGCCGTCCGCCTCCGGCTCCAGGAAGACCAGTCTGGCACCGGTCTGCCGCGAAACCATCTGCCAGGGCAGCAGATTGGAGTGATGCTCCATCACCGAGACGACGATCTCGTCGCCCTCTTTCAGGAAATTCAGTCCATAGCTGTAGGCCGCCAGGTTGATGGACTCTGTTGTATTTCTGGTAAAGACAATTTCCCGGCTGTCGGCCGCGCCGATCAGCTCTGCCGCATCCGAGCGGGCCTGCTCATACTGCTCCGTCGCCTCAATGCTCCAGCGGTAAAGACCGCGCATGGGGTTGGCATTGCAGGTTTCATCGAAGCGCCGCATGGCCTCCGTGACCTGTCTGGGCCGCTGGGAGGTCGCCGCATTGTCAAAATAGATCGTATCATCGCGGAGCAAAATCGGAAAATCTTCGCGGTAGGAATTCGTCATGACTTCTCTCCTGTCTGATCAGTTTTCATTCATGGCCTGCGGGCACTCTGCCGCACGCACGCATGTATCGCAGTTGACCTTCCGGTCAATATAGTCCTGCACGCGCTTTCTGGCCGCCTCATCCGGAACCCGTCTTGCGACGGCGCCCAGTCTGGCGCGGACCATCATCTTCTGTGCCTCGGCCGCATCAATACCGCGTGTGGCCATGTAGAAGAGCACCTGCTCGTCCAGCTGTCCGATGGTGGCGCCGTGGCTGCCCTCGACGTCCTCCTCTTCGCACAGGATCACCGGCATGGTGCGGTTTTCCACATCATTACTGAGCAGCAGTACATTTTCCTGCTCCTCGCCCTTCGAGCCGGAAGATCCGTTCCGGAAATCAATCGTGCCGCGGAAGGTCTTGCGGGCGTGATCATTGAGAACGCCGTCGAAGGTCATTCCGCACAGCGTCTGTGTGCCGCGCTGAACGGTATTGAAGTTGATGTCCAGCAGCTGCTGCCCGGTCACCATATAGCCCATGGCACTGTCAAAGGAAGCGCCTTTTCCGATCAGCTCCGGCTGTACGCCGACATAGCTCTTCTGTGCGCCCAGCTCCACCTGAATCAGCTGCGCGGAAGCGTTGTCCGCAGCTGACAGACCCACATCCGAAAGCGCAGTGAAGCGGCTGCCCAGCAGCTGAACCAGCACCAGACGCAAGAATGCGCCCTTTTCAAGCACCGCACGGACGGAAAGGGCCAGCACACCGCCGGCTTCCTCCGCCGATTCGCTGACGTAGACCGCTGTGACGCGGGTATTCTCCTTCAGGTGCAGAATCTGCGCGCAGGAAGCGCTCTCGCCGTCCCGCAGGTTCATCCTGCAGGTGATGGTCTCTTCCTGCTCAGTACTGCTCAGTTCGATCCATTCAACCGGGACACCCGCCTCCTTCAGAACGTTTTCGTAGTCTTTTCCCAGGCCGGTCCCGAATGCCTGCGGATGATAGACCGGCGCTTTACCGGCCACATATTTCTCCTGTTCCTGCACCGGTGCACAGCTCTTCAGCTGCGCCTCTGCTTCTTCAAAGGAAAGCGTCCGCATGCAGGTGCCCTCCGGAAGAGACAGGTACCTGCTGCCCGGCAGATTTCCGGAGAGGGAGGCTTCTACGGGTTCCTCGTTCAGACCCAGGCGGTTCCAGGTGATCGAAGGAAGATGTCCAACTTTAAAAGTCTGCGTCATTACATTCCCTCCATTTCCAGCCGGATCAGATTATTCATTTCAGCGGCATATTCCAGCGGGAGCTCCTTGCTGACAGGATTCGCGAAACCGGAGACGATCATCGCCCGGGCTTCCTCCTCGCTGATGCCGCGGCTCATCAGATAGAAGACCGCGTCATCTCCGATGCGGCCAATTTTGGCCTCATGTCCGATATCTGCGTCCGCAGTGCGGATGTCCATTGCAGGAATCGTATCCGAGCGGGATTCGCTGTCCAGCATCAGAGATCCGCAGGAGACGGAGGACTTGGCGCCGGAAGCGGACCTTGCCACTTCAATGGAGCTTCTGTAGGTACTGATGCCGCCGCTCTTGCTGATGGACTTGGAATTGATATAGGAAGAGGTGTTCTTCCCCAGATGCACCATTCTCGCACCTGTATCCAGATTTTGCCCAGCTCCGGCAAAGGTGATGCCGGTGAATTCGCAGTGGGAGTTGTCTCCCTTCAGGATCGTAGTGGGATACAGGTAGGAGGTGTGGGAGCCGAAGGATCCGGAGACCCACTCCATGGTCGCACCTTCCTCCACCAGCGCCCGCTTGGTGTTGAGGTTGTACATGTTCTTGGACCAGTTTTCAATGGTCGAATAGCGCAGGCGTGCGTTCTTCCCGACGTAGAGCTCAACGCAGCCGGCATGCAGGTTGGCCACGTTGTACTTGGGGGCAGAGCAGCCTTCGATAAAGTGCAGATCCGCGCCTTCATCCACGATGATCAGCGTGTGCTCGAACTGTCCCGCGCCCCGGGCGTTCAGCCGGAAATAGGACTGCAGCGGGATTTCCACCGTGACGTTCTTCGGAACGTAGACGAAAGAGCCGCCGGACCAGACTGCGCCGTGCAGCGCAGCAAATTTGTGGTCGGTGGGCGGAACGAGCTTCATGAAATGTTCCTGCACCATATCGGCGTACTCACCGGTCAGCGCGCTCTCCAGGTCCGTGTAGACGACGCCCTGGTCGGCCACCTCCTGGCGCACGTTGTGATAAACCAGCTCGGAATCGTACTGGGCGCCGACGCCGGCCAGCGACTCCCGCTCAGCCTGCGGAATGCCCAGCTTTTCAAATGTATTCTTGATATCGTCCGGGACCTCTTCCCAGGTTCCCTTCATGTCTGTGTTGGCGCGGACATAGGTCGCGATGTGATCCATGTCCAGCTCGTCCACCGGCGGTCCCCAGTTCGGAACCGGGATGGATTCATAGAGCCGCAGGGATTTCAGGCGGAACTCACGCATCCATGCGGGATCGTGCTTTTCGTCGGAAATCCGGCTGACGATTTCCTCGGTCAGTCCTTCGTCCAGTCTGTAAAAATCGGATTCGTCGTCCTTGAAGTCATACAGACTCCGGTCGACATCCGTGATGTCCTGATTCATTGCCATCTCTTTATTCCTTCGCGGAAGTTTCCGCTTCCGTCTGTGTTGTCAGTCTGTCTGTTTATTCCGCATCGACCGCGTAGCGCTCGAAGCCGCCCTCGTTGATCTCCTGTACCAGGGATGCGTCGCCGGTCCGGACGATCCGGCCCTTGACCAGCACATGGGTGTAGTCAACACTCAGTGCGTCCAGGATGCGTGTGGAGTGGGTGATGACCAGCAGCGCGCCGCCCCGCTTCTTCTGGAATTCCTCGATGCCCATGGACACAGTGCGGACCGCATCCACATCCAGACCGGAGTCGGTCTCATCCAGGATAGCCAGTCTGGGCCGCAGCATCAGAAGCTGCAGGATTTCCGCCTTCTTCTTCTCGCCGCCTGAAAAGCCTACGTTCAGGTCCCGCTCCGCATAGGACTCATCCATCTGCAGCAGCTGCATGGTCTCCTCCAGCTCCCGCTTGAAGGTCAGGATCTTGATCGGCTTGCCGGTGCGCTGACGGATGGCGTTGCGCAGGAAGGATTCCATGGACAGTCCCGGTACCTCCAGCGGATTCTGGAATGACATGAACAGGCCGGCTGCCGCGCGCTTATCCGCGGACAGATCCGTAATATCCTGTCCGTCAAAGGTAATGCTTCCGCCGGTCACCTTATAGACCGGATTGCCCATGATGGTATTGCCCAGTGTGGATTTACCCGCGCCGTTCGGTCCCATCAGCACGTGGGTCTCGCCCGGCCGGATCTCAAGATTGATATTGTGCAGCAGCTCTCCCTCCTCGATCGCGGCCGAGAGATTATGAATCTGCAGTAACGGTTCTGACATGTTCTTTCTTCCTTTCTGCGCTGTTTCAGATGCTGTAATTGTCTGCGCCTGTCTCATAGGACTGCTCTTTCAAGTCCTGCAGGGTTGTTCCGTCTACGTATTCCCGGATCACATCCGAGAGACCCTTCCAGAATGGAAGCGTCAGGCATTCCCCGCTGCGCGGGCACTGATTGACCTCGTCGTCCAGACAGGCAATCGGCTCGAGGCTTCCCTCCATCGCGCGCAGGATCTCTCCGACGGTGTAGTCCGCCGGCTTCTTCGCCAGGCGGTATCCGCCGCTGTTTCCGCGCTGACTCCTGAGGAACCCGGCCCTCGTCAGACCGGTCACAATCTGCTCAAGATATTTGACCGTAATGTTCTGTCTGGCAGAAATGTCTTTCAGCGAAATATATTCTCCTGTATTATGGATCGCCAGATCCAGCATCAGCCGGAGTGCATATCGTCCCTTCGTCGAAATTCTCATTTCACTCTCCCGATATTTCAAGCGTCCCTTTCTTCAAGAGGGCCTTGGCGTTTCCCTTCACAGCCGTACATTTAAAAATACCATGAAGCAGGGTATTTCGTCTACAGCGTGAGGTTATCTTGCCTGAAATGGCGGATCGCCGTATACTCTTTCTGTGCTGAATGAGCAGCGGCATCAGCCAAATTAACCCATTGCATATCAGTATAGTAGGATTTTAGGGATTTGCAAGGTACACCTTCATGGATCTGTCACCTGTTGACCAGCGGAAGCTGGATGAAAAATATATGCGGATTGCCTTGAAACAGGCTGGGAAGGCAGCTGAAATCGGTGAAGTGCCGATCGGCTGCGTCATTGTCTGCAGTGAGAAAATCATTGGAATCGGGTCGGATTTTGACAAAGCGCTGCTGCGCGCGCAGGATCCCGCTGCGCCGCTGCGGATTGTCGGGCGTGGTTACAACCGGCGAAACACCGATAAGTCCACCCTTTCCCATGCGGAAATCACTGCGATCCGCAAAGCCAGCCGGAAGCTCTCGGACTGGCGGCTGGAAGGCTGTACGCTTTACTGCACCTTGGAGCCTTGTCCCATGTGTGCGGGCGCCATCGTGCAGGCGCGCATCGACCGCGTCGTCATCGGCGCCGACTCACCCAAGAATGGCTGCGGCGGAACACTGTTGAATATTCTGCAGAACCCGCAGCTCAACCACCAGGTGGAAATCACCCGGGGCGTCCTCGCCGAGGAATCCGCGGCATTGCTGAAAAGCTTTTTCAAGGCCATGCGCAGCCGGTAAAGCTCCGGCATCAGCATTTGACATCCTTTCGCAGTTTGGGTATGATTATCCATGCTACCGGCCGGGTCTTGCGCAATGGATGCCAGTGAACCGTGTCAGATGGGGAACCAAGCAGCACTAAGCAGGATTTTCCATGTGCCGCAAGGGTGCCTGGCCGGAGCCTTTGATCCCTGCTGTATGGCGGGGTTTTATTTATTTGGCGGGAGCGTCCGCCGAGCCATCATGGATCTTGGAGACCTATCAAACAATAAAAATGACGCCTACACCCACTTTCGACCTCACCAACTGCATGCTCTGCCCCAGAAACTGCGGCGCGAACCGCGCGGCGGGACATGTCGGCTATTGCCGCGTACCGGCGCAGCTGATCGCCGCCCGGGCGGGCCTTCTGCAGTATGAGGAGCCCTGCCTGATCGGCTCGAAGGGCTCCGGAGCGGTCTTCTTCTCCGGCTGCAATATGGGCTGTATTTTCTGTCAGAATCATGAAATCTCCGGCACGGATCCGGGTGCGGCACTGCCGCCCGGAAAGGAAATTACGACGCAGGAGCTGTCACAGGCCTTTCTGCGGCTGCAGGAGCAGGGCGCTGCCAATATCAATCTGGTCACCCCGACACATTATCTGCATCAGATCCTGCCGGCGCTGGAAACGGCCCGCCGGGACGGCCTTTCCATTCCCGTCGTCTACAACACAAGCGCCTATGAAAAGGCCTCCATGCTCCGCCTTCTGGACGGACTTATCGATGTTTATCTGCCCGACCTGAAATACTATTCTGAAGCATTGGCTGTCGAGTATTCCCGCGCACCGCATTATTTTGAGACCGCCTCCGCGGCCATCGCAGAGATGGTGCGCCAGTGTCCTGAGCCTGTACTGGATGCAGACGGACAGATGAAGCGCGGCGTCATCGTCCGCCACCTCGCCCTGCCGGGACAGGCGGAGGACTCCAGACGGATTCTGCGCTATCTCTATGAGGTCTACGGCGATCAGATCTACATCAGCATTCTGAATCAGTACACGCCGATGCCCGCCGTAAAAAAACATCCTCTCCTGTCGCGTACTCTGACAGAAGAGGAGTATGATCAGCTGGTTGATTATGCGCTGGCGCTCGGCGTGGAAAACGGCTTCATCCAGGAAGGCGGGACCGCGAGTGAAAGCTTTATCCCGGTCTTCGACGGATCCGGCCTGTAAGCGCCGTGCGGCATGAACACGCAGAAGCTCCTGAACTTAATCCCTGCTCTTTAAGTAATTCATGTATTCCACGACCATCAGCGCAATCTTGAAGGTCAGTGCATCCTCGAAAGTCCGGATATCCAGGCCGGTGCTCTTCTGGAGCTTCTCAATCCGATACACCAGCGTATTTCTGTGGATAAACAGCTTCCGTGAGGTCTCGGACACATTCAGGCTGTTTTCGAAAAAGGTATTGATGGTCGTCAGCGTCTCATTGTCAAGATTTTCTTCCAGTGAGTTCCCGAAAATCTCATTGATGAACATCTCACACAGATTCACCGGAAGCTGGTAGATCAGGCGTCCGATACCCAGCTCGCCGTAGGAGATGACGCGCTTCTCGGCATAGAAAATTCCGCCGACGTCCATGGCCATCCGCGCTTCCTTATAGGACTTTGACAGGTCCTTGAGCTCGCCGGCAATGCTGCCGAAGGAAGCCCGCACCTTCAGCATGGCTTCTGTCTCCAGCATACCCACTGCCACCGCCGCGGCTTCCTGTGCTGTCGCGTAGTCATCTTCCGAGCGCACCGACTTGATCAGAATGATGCTGTTTTCATCCACCTCTGTGAGGTAGTCGCCGTTCTGGGAGGTATAAAGCCTCGACAGCAGCTCCTGCGCCATGGTGTCAGCGGCCTTCTCAATTTCAAATATGATGATGACCCGCGGAACCTGGTAGGCAATGTGCAGCTTCTTGGCCCGGTTGTGGATATCCACCAGGAGCAGATTATCCAGCATCAGATTCTGGAAGAAGTTGTTCCGGTCGTATTTCTCCTTATAAGCCACCAGCAGATTCTGCAGCTCGCTGACCGCCATCCGGGCAACCATCAGCGTATAATCGCTGTCTCCGATCGCCGTCAGCACATAGGCGGTCTCGTCGTCGTCCACCACCTTCAGAAAATAGCGGTTTCCGATAATCTGACTGTCTACATCCGACTCGGCAAAAGCCGTAATCACCTGCTGCTCCGGCACCGCCGCACCTTCCGTCACCACAATCGGTGTTCCCATCGGATCCTGCAGACAGAATTCCGTCCGGCTGATTGACCTTAATTCTTCCAGGCAACTTTTCAAAATCTGAGATGTGACCATAAGAAGCGCCCCTTTCTGCTTATTCGCTATCTAATATTATAACAAAAAAGCAGGTGCTTTCGCACCTGCTTTTGTACTGAATTCTGTTCAGAAACGATGATCTGAAATCAGTTAGCGATAACCTTCTCGGTCTCCTTGTCGAAGATGTGGAGCTTGGAAGTATCGAATGCGAACTGAACATCGCTGCCCGGACGAGCGGTGGTGTCGGGCTTAACACGAGCGGTAACCGGTGTGCCATCCAGATCGAAATACAGGAAGACTTCTGCACCGAGCAGCTCGTAAACGTTGATCTTCGCGGTATAGGTGGTCTCAGCGGCTGCAACAGCTGCTGCATCATCCGAGATGTTCTCAGGACGGATACCCATGACAACGGTCTTGCCGTTGTAGCCTGCAAGCTTGGAAGCCTTGTCAGCCGGAACCGGAATGTCCTTGCCAGCAACGGTCAGGAATGCCTTGCTGCCATCAACCTTAACAACAGCATCCAGGAAGTTCATCTGCGGGGATCCCATGAATCCAGCAACGAACAGGTTCTCCGGCTTGTCATACAGATTCTGAGGAGTATCGACCTGCTGTACCACGCCGTCCTTCATAACGACGATTCTGGTACCAAGGGTCATAGCCTCGGTCTGGTCATGTGTAACGTAGATGATCGTGGTGCCCAGTCTCTGGTGCAGCTTAGCGATCTCAGTTCTCATCTGAACACGCAGCTTCGCATCCAGGTTGGACAGAGGCTCGTCCATCAGGAAGACCTTCGGGTTACGAACGATAGCACGGCCCATGGCAACACGCTGTCTCTGACCACCGGAAAGAGCCTTCGGCTTACGATCAAGGAGCTGAGTCAGGTCGAGGATCTTAGCAGCTTCCTTAACCATCTTGTCGATCTCATCCTTCGGAACCTTGCGGAGCTTCAGACCGAATGCCATGTTATCATAAACGGTCATGTGCGGATACAGAGCGTAGTTCTGGAAGACCATCGCGATATCTCTGTCCTTCGGCTCGATGTCGTTCATGACCTTGCCGTCGATCTTCAGAGTACCGGAGCTGATGTCCTCAAGTCCAGCGATCATACGCAGGGTGGTGGACTTACCGCATCCAGACGGTCCTACGAAAATGATGAACTCCTTGTCTGCAATCTCAAGATTGAAGTTCTTAACAGCCTCAAAACCGTTGGGATACTTCTTGCAAACATTCTCTAATGATAAACTTGCCATTTTACCCTCCTTGAATTAACTTTACTTTACCCTTTTTCATATGGCTGCACAGACTCTCTGTGCCCTACGGATCATAGTATAGCCTTATAAACAGGCGATTTCCATGCATTAATTCCACAAACTTTCCCCTGTCGGCTTGGGAAAATATCTGACAAAATGAAAGGAACTCTGAGGGTGGTTGTCCATAATCACCAACAAAGTTCCTCATTTATTATGCATTTTGTCGATTGCAAAATCCGATTGTTTAATTTTCGTTCTCTGCCCCGGCGGCTGTCTCTTTTTCCGGCGTTTCCGAAGCTGCGGCAGATTCCTCTGACACAGTCCCAGCCGGCTCCTGCTCTGCGTTCTCCTGCGCTTCCGCCTGTGCTTCTTCCGGCACCTCCTCGACGGTCCACTGGTCATCCGGCGTAACTTCCTCTTCCTCCTTGGGCTCCAGCTTCAGAAAGACCGGGCTGTAGAGGGCGGCACATCCGTAGGCCGGTGCGCTGATACCGAACATGATCAGAATCGGAAACAGCTGCAGGATTGTCCCGGAAAAGTACAGCAGCACTACCGGCAGAACGGTCAGTGCCAGGATGCCGAGGCTTCTCGGGAAAGCTGCGATCATCAGGATCACCGCATTGTTGAAGGTTCCACGCACCGTGTTGACGAAGCGCGCCTCCAGGGCAAAGGTATAGACCATGATAATGATCAGTGCCGCCGCCACAAACAGCAGCAGCCATACCACGATTCTCGGAAACTGCATGCCTGAGTACAGGATCAGGTACATGTCATAGCCGATGAACAGGAAGACCGCCATGAAAATCAGCCACAGAATCGTCGCCTGCTTGAAATTCCGCTTAAAGGACTGGAAGTAGCTGCGCACTATATAGCTGTCCTTATTGCGGACCATCTTCAGCAGCACGCTGTGCATGGCCGTCAGCGCCGCTCCGATTGTGATGATCGGAATGCAGCAGATCAGCGTGATCATATTCAGAATCAGAAGATCTGCAATTCGGTTCATCACCCGCATGATCGGGCTGTCAAGATCAAATATCTTTCCCATCGGTTCAACTCTCCAGTTCTGTTTATTTGTCTCCTGCGCCGATCAGATCCTCCAGCGCTTTCTGCATGCGGTGCCAGAAGGCTTCAAACATATTCTCGGCCGCTTCCTCTGCCTTTTCCTCGACCTTTTCCGTCACCTGGCGGGTCACATCCTCTGTTTTCTCCTGCGCCTCTTCTTTCAGCCGCTGCGTTGTCTCCTCGACCTGCTCCCGCGCATACTTGTCATAAGCCACACCGGCCGTCTCCAGAATGCCGGTTGTGGAGAAGCCCATCTCGCGCATGGTATCCAGCGCTTCCAGCATCTTCTCCCTCTCCGCATCCCACTTCGCATTGTCCTGGTCCTCCGACACAGGCACCGCGGGATCAGGTGCGGCTGTCACGGCGCTGACACGAACCGGTGAAACCGCAAGCATCAGCAGACAGACCAGCAGCATTGTCATAAAGGTATTTCTTTTCATCGGCAGTTCCTCAGGAAATGAGCGAGCCCGCTTCCATCTCTTCTGCAAATTCCGGTGTCAGAAGGCCCAGCTTTCCATCCGCATTTTCTGCGCACAGCAGCATGCCCTCAGACATCATGCCGGCCATCTTCCGGGGCTTTAAGTTGACCAGAACCACAACCTTCTTCCCGATCATCTGCTCCGGCTCATCATAAGTAGAACGGATGCCGGACAGGATCTGACGCACCTCCGTGCCGATCTTTACCTGGAATTTCAGAAGCTTCTTCGAATTCTCCACCCGCTCGCAGGCGATGATTTCACCGACCCGGAAGGCACATTTTGCAAAATCGTCGTATGTAATTTCCGGCAGTTCCTCCGGCTCTGCTTCCGCAGCCGCCTCCTGCGCGACAGGTGCCTCCTTCGCCTCTTCCTTCTTCAGCGCCTCCGCTTCCGCGGCAGCCAGCCTGCGCTGCTTCTCCTGGATCACTTCCACCTGCTTCATCACAGCGTCATGATCCAGACGGGCAAAGAGAATCGCCGGATCTTCCGTGACCTTGTTTCCGTTCGGATACAGGCCGAAGGTCCCGAGCGTATCGAAGTCTCTGAGCTCCGTGTTCAGCTGCTGAGCAACTGCTGCGGCCGTATTCGGCAGGAACGGTGCCGCCAGCGAAATACCAATCATAATACCTTCGGTCAGGTTGTACAGCACGGTCGCCAGACGGTCCTGCTTCGCCGGATCCTTGGCGAGCACCCACGGCTCAGTCTCATCGATGTATTTGTTCAGACGCTTGAACGCCGTGAAGATTTCCGTGAGCGCGTCCGCGACGCGCAGCTCATCCATCTTCTTCTCAACCTTCTCATAGGTTCCGGTCACGACTGCCTTCAGGTCCTCGTCAACCGGCTCCGAGACGCCGCGATCTTCCACGATGCCGTCGAAATATTTGTTCGTCATGGCGATGGTGCGCTTGACCAGATTGCCGAGCGTGTTCGCCAGATCGGAGT
>JAFTFP010000269.1 GCA_017449485.1 Lachnospiraceae bacterium | reverse complement strand
AGAACGCCTCAGCTTCCTGGAACAGTATTTTATGAGTGAGAGCCGGGACTACATTGAGGATTATCTGCGGATCAACAGCGGCATCTCCATTATTCGTGATTATTCAGCCGGTTCCATGGCGACCACCATGCTGTGTACAGACGGCCGGAATATGTTTTTCCGGAAATATGCTTTTGACGAAGAAGGGAAGAAGCTGGAGACACAGATCAACTGGATCGAAGCCTATAAGGATATTCATCCATTGCCGGAGGTAATCGATAAATCGATTGATCCGCACAGCTGCTATTACGACATGCCGTACCACAGCAATTCAATGGGAATGTTCGAATACATCCACACTGCTGCGCCGGAGGATTCCTGGAAGCTTCTGGAAGCGGTCCTGTCGGTACTGGACTCGACAATTCACCAGAGCGGGAGAAGGGAAGCAGACCCGGCCAGAATTCAGGAATACCTTGATAAGAAAGTGACGCGTAATCTGGAGAAAATTGCTTCGTCCAGACGGATCCGGGCGCTTCTTCAATATCCGGAACTGATTGTTAACGGAGAGGTTCTGCCGAATCTTGAACATTACAGACAGATTCTGGATCCGCAGGTGCTCAGAAAGATTTTTGCTCAGGATCCGTATGCTGTGATCCATGGCGACCTTACGGTGGAGAACATCATCTGCCTGCGGAATGTGAGCGGCCCTGATTCTTTTTATCTGATTGACCCGAACCCGGACAGCGCACATCCTTCACCGTATCTTGACTATGCCAAGCTGCTGCAGTCACTGCACGGGGAGTATGAGCTGTATGCGAACGTGCGCCAGATTCAGATCGATGAAAACCGGGTGAACTACCTGATTATCAAATCAGAGATGTACTATGAGCTGCATCAGCGCTATCACGACTATCTGATGAATCACTTTGGCAGGAACGGCACCAGAAGCATATATTTCCACGAGCTGATTCACTGGCTGCGGCTGATGCCGTATAAAATTGAAAAAGATGAGTCCAGAGCCGTTCTGTATTACTGTGGACTGCTGAATGTTCTGAAGAATGTTGAGCTGGAATTCGGTGCATCACTGGAGCAGCTCTGAGGAGGCACATATGGACCAGGTAAAAAAGAAACTGGCGGTATATGATCTGGATGGCACACTTTTTGATACTGGGCGAGTAAACTGGATGGCATACCGGGAGGCCCTTGAGCCGGTCGGCGCCGCTGTAGATTACGACTATTTCTGCAGATTCTGCAATGGGCGGCATTACACTGAGTTCGTTCCTGCTATTTTAGGCGGCCAGGCTTCACAGGAAGTGCTTCAGCAGATTCACGCCGCTAAAAAGGCTGCTTACGGGAAATATCTGTCTCATGCGCGGATGAATCAGACGCTGTTTGACGGGATTCGCATGATGCGTGATGAATATTTCATCGCAATTGTCACTACTGCATCCAGAAAAAACACGTTTGAAATCCTGGAACATTTTCAGGTGAAAGACTTGTTTGACCTGATACTTACGCAGGAAGATATCACGAAGGTCAAACCGGATCCGCAGGGCTTTGTGATGGCGATGGAGCATTTCGGAATTCCAGCCGACAGGACAGTGATCTACGAGGATTCCGATGTCGGTATCGAAGCGGCTGTGAGGAGCGGCGCGTCCGTCCTTCGCGCCGTTCAGTTCTGAAAAGGCATCTGTTATAATCGACTGGGGAGTGTGTGCGGTGAAGAAACAAACGAACAGGCCGGTCAGAAGACAGGCGGAAATCAGAGCGTTCGGTACGGCAGCGATTCTGCTGGTGGTGAGCTTTCTGGTTCTATTCCACATCATCTATCCGGTGAAGTTTGGCAATTACGGCGGCAAGCATATGTGGCTTGCCGGCTCGACGGTCAAATTCATCAATATCTGGCTGCAGGACGGGCTGCTGCAGGACCGGTTTACTTTCTATGAATCTTTCCGTTCTGTTGAATTTGCCACGGCAGCGGATCGCACGCCTTATGTCAGCTATCCGACACTCATGGCCGTTTTTCCGTTTCTTGCGGCAAAGCTGATGGGACTTTCCCATATCGGCCTGTCCTTCCTGAAGCATTTCGCAATTGTCTGCTACGCTGCAGAGATGCTTCTGTTTGCGGCACTGATTCAGCTGGTACTTTCAGATCTGAAAGTCGGCACACCGCGCGTGCGCGCAGTCATGGCCTTTTTTACATCGCTGTTCTGGGTGCTGATCCCGGGCAATCTCTGGTATCAGATCAACGTATTCTGGGTGGATCAGGCAGTCATTTTCTGGATTCATCTGTACCTGTTTCTGGAATATCTGCATCTGCGGGGAGGCTTTGCCGATCGGAAAAGACAGATACTTCTGAGTGCCGGCCGGACTGTGGTGATTTTCTGCGGCATGCTGACGGATTATTATTTCTGGATTTTCATCTTCCTGGCCTTTGTACTTCGAATGATTTTCCTGATCTGCAGAAAGAGAGAGTTCAAAATAATACTCAGAGAAGCCTGCGTCTATGTTCTGCCGGTGGCGGCAGCGCTTGGTGCATTTCTGTGGCAGCTGACACATGTGGCAGGCTGGCAGGAACAGCTTGCGGCAAAATTTCTGGAGAGGACCGGAACGGAATCAGAAAACAATGTTCTTGTGGACATTTTCCTGAATTTTGCACGAACCCAGGCGGATTTCTCTGCGCATCGCGCGGCACTGCTCGCGCTGCTGATTGCGGCGGCCTGTATCCTTTCTGCGCTCGCATGGAAGAGGGAAGGCGGGAGTAAGAAAAGCCTGGAGGAGAGCGCGTCTTATGCAATCATTCTGTTAGGACTGATTTCGCCGGCCGCACAGATTTTGTTCCTGAAAAATCACTCCGCGGTTCATGAATACGCGATTGTCAAGGTTTCGTGGATTGTTGCCGCCTCGATCCTGCTGCTCGCACTGGGGCTGGCTGCCTACAGAAGAAAGAGCGGCGCCCGGCCGCAGCTGACAGAAAAACGGCTCCTGACAAGCTTCCTGATCAGTGTGCTTCTGTTCCTGTGGCTGACCAATGCACCGTTCAATATCCGGAACTTCCTGGATGAGCGCGACTGGGATAAGCAGTATCCCCTGGCAGAATACCTGTATGAAAATGCACAGTATCAGGATGTATATTATACGTTTACGACGCCGGTAAAGAAGAATCCGCCTGAACAGCTGGCGATCGCGCAGAAGGAAGTTCACCTGATCAGCAGCCCGGAGGAAATCAGAACGCTGTATCCGGATCTTCCGGAGGAAGCGGAGAAATACCTGGTAATCCAGAAGGATTATATCGTGGAGGATCCGGATCTTCCCATTACGACAGAGGAAGGACTCGCCGAGGTCCGGAAGTGGGAAGAAGAGCTGCTGAGCAATGCTGAAATTGTGTGGGAGGATGATTCCTGCCTGATCGCAGCGCTTCCTGAGGATGTCTGACGACAGAAATTATCCATGTACCGGAAACACTTCTTTTGGTATAATGTTTGTT
>JAFTFP010000268.1 GCA_017449485.1 Lachnospiraceae bacterium | reverse complement strand
GCTGGAGGACAGAATCGTAAAGAATACTTTCCGCAGGGCAGAAAACCCCTGCATCTGCCCGCCGGAATTTCCGGTCTGCGTATGCGGCAGAAAGTCCAAAGGAAAGGTTATTACCAGAAAGGCCATACAGCCCGGGCCTGAAGAACTGAGACAGAACAAACGGGCAGCCAGTGCCAAGCTGAGAGTTTTTGAAAGGACAGCATCAGATGAACAGCCGCTCATACAGCAGTAAAACTAAATATACTGAAACTGGTCGTATCCGCAGAGACGGCTACAATCAGAAAGTTAAAGGGCGCTCCACCGGCGCGGATAATCGCCGCGCTTATGTGTACTGCTCTGCCGCGCCGGCGTTCGCCTACGAGAACCAGAAACGCGAGTACGACAGACAGATGCGTCTGCAGCGGCAGCGCAGAGAGAAAATGCGCCGCAGAGCTGCACGCATGAGTATTTTCTATCTCGCAGTCATGACAATGGTTCTGTGCGTGCTGTGAATGAGCTTGGTGTTGTTCGTGAACCGGCAGTTCCGCATTACGGATTCTGTTGAGCAGATCGCTTCCTGCCAGAAGCAGCTTACACAGCTCAGAGAGAATAATGAAGAAAGCTTGAACCGAATCGAGAGCAGTGTTAATCTTGATGATATCAAATATACAGCAATCACTGAGCTGGGTATGGCTTATGCCACGAAGGATCAGATCGTGATTTACTCGAACGACTCCGACGATTATGTTCACCAGTCACGGGAGGTCGGAAGATAACTAAGGGACTAAAGTGAGCGGAAAACGTAAGAAAAAACGCGCGCAGATTTTTTCAATATATATGCAGAGAAAGCTGGCATTCCTGTTTATCATGGTATTGCTGGCTTTTGCTATGCTTGCGACGCGGATCTGGATCATCAACCGGGACAAGGGCGCTGCCTATAAGAAGCAGGTGCTGTCCCAGCGTCATTATGACAGCAGAACGCTCCCGTACAAGCGCGGAATGATCACAGACTGCAAGGGAACCATTCTGGCGGACAGCGAGCTGGTCTACAATGTCATCGTCGATTCCTATCAGATTCTTCAGAATACGTCCGACGCGGAGACACTCCTTGCGAAGGGCGTTCAGTACGAATATCTTGAACCCTCTCTGGATGCAGCAGAATCTCTGGGCGCAAACCGCACGGAGCTGGCAGCTTATATTTCTCAGAATCCGGATTCGAGATACTATATCGCGGCCAAGAAGATTCCTTATCAGACCAAGACAGCCTATGAGACTGAGCGGGCGCAGCACAGACTGCTGGTGGAAGAGCTGATCGATCAGATCAACGAAGAAAACGCCAAGAAGAAGGGTGAAAAGGACGAGCAGAAGATCACCGCCTGGCGCGCGCAGCTCGAAGCGGCCAGGAAGGTCGTTGCGGAGGACGAAAAGGTCAAGGGAATAACCTTCGAAGCCAGCTATATCCGCAGTTATCCCAACAAGACCCTGGCCTGTGATGTGATCGGCTTTGCGGACGGCTCCAACAACGGCGCGTTCGGTCTGGAAGAGTACTACAACAGCACCCTCAATGGAACGCCGGGCCGGGAATATGGCTTTCTGGACGACATGTCCAATCTGGAGCGCACCACCATCGAAGCGACAGACGGGCAAAATCTGGTTCTGACCATTGATGCGAACATTCAGAGTATCATTGAAAAGTACCTGAAGAAGTATAACGACGAGCATCAGAACGCGGTCCGCCAGGGTTATGGCGCCAACAATATCGGCTGCATCATCATGGAGGTCAACAGCGGAGAAATTCTGGGCATGGCCAGCTATCCGAACTATGACCTCAACAACCCGTATGACATGAGCGTCCTGGTCGGCATGCCGGAACTGGATGAAACCAAGGGCGATCAGCCCAGCGGTAATTATCTGACCCAGGAAGCAGTGGCAGCGCTGCAGGGCGACGACGAAGAAACGACTGCCAGGCGCTCCAAATATCTATATGCCCTCTGGAAGAACTTCTGTATTCAGGACTACTACGAGCCGGGATCCACAGCGAAGCCGTTTACAACGGCGGCTGGCCTGGAGAGCGGCGCACTGACCGGAAATGAGACCTATAACTGCGAGGGCAGACTGGATGTCGGCGCCTCGGAGCCGGTAAAATGTCACAACACCTACGGCGACGGCGTCCTGACACTGGGAGAGGCCATTGAGCGGTCCTGCAACGTGGCACTGATGTATGAAGCAATGGCCATGGGCGCGGAGACCTTCTGCGAATACCAGAGCACCTTCAATTTCGGCCTGAAGACCGGTATCGACCTGGCGGGCGAGGCCTACACGGCCAACATGATCTATAAGCCGGACAAGATGGTCCTGGCAGATCTGGCGACCAACTCCTTCGGACAGAACTTTGATGTGACCATGATTCAGATGATTACCGGGTTCTGCTCCCTGATCAACGGAGGCAATTATTATGAGCCTCACGTTGTGAGCAAAATCACCAGTGCTTCCGGCGCTACGGTAGAGAATATCAAGCCGCGGCTCCTCAAGAAGACGATCTCTGAATCGACGAGCGAGAAGATCCGCGAATACACACTGCAGGTTGTCACCGGTGCAAACGGAACGGGACATACTGCCAGACCCGCCGGCTATCTGATTGGCGGCAAGACTGGAACAGCTGAGACGCTGCCCCGCGGAAACGGCCAGTATGTTGTATCCTTTATGGGCTATGCACCTGCCGACAATCCGCAGATCGCCATTTATGTCGTGGTAGACCGTCCGAATGCTTCCCCGCAGGATGACGCGAAGCATGCGACCGGAATCGTTCGCAATGTCCTGACAGAAGTTCTGCCGTATCTGAATATTCCGATGACAGAGCAGCTCTCGGAGCAGGAGACTGCAGAACTGCAGGCGCTTCTGGATTCCAACACCATTGCACTCGGAGCAGCCTACCTGGCACAGGAGGTTGCGCGCGGCGGCGGAACCGGCAATGAATCAGAGCTGGGCGGCGCCGGAACAGCAGCACTGTTTGAAGATGCTGATGGGGATGGAATTCCGGATGGTGCCAATCTGGACACCAACGGCGACGGAACGCCGGATGCTGTTGACCTGGACGGGGACGGCGCGGCGGACCAGAAACCGGAGGAAGAGCCCTGGAAGAGTTATGCCGTAGATCCGGCAACCGGCTATTATATTGATCCTTCTGATTACCATCTGATTGATCCGGTGACGGGACATAAGTATGACGCGGTTGCCAGCCAGCAGACACTGGATCAGCTGCAGGGGCAGAGTCAGGAGGGCCAGAGCCAGGAGACACAGGGCGGGAACGCGGCCGGTGAATAGGTGATGAACGGTGCCCTCCGGCCATATTTTGCCCAGGGATGACAAAACAATCCCATATGTGGTAGTATAGCGAGTAGTTTATTCATAATTCAGTATAAGAGGCAATTATTATATGCAGACAATAAGCGTACCTGAGCTGGTTCTTCCGATGCTGAGTGCGTTCCTGATCAGCGCGGTGACAGGACACTTTCTGATTCCTTTTCTTAAGAAAAAGCACGCGACACAGACGGAACGGGATGATGGTCCGGCCACACATCTGAAGAAGACCGGCACACCGAACATGGGAGGAATCATGTTCATTCT
>JAFTFP010000267.1 GCA_017449485.1 Lachnospiraceae bacterium | reverse complement strand
TTTCAAGCAGACCTTTGAAAATCTGAAGCAGGTACCGCAGAAGGACGAGTGGCTGATTGATTCCTACCGGGACGACGACGGAACGGGCAGCTGGGAGAAGCGCTCGGACGTGGCTTTTGATGTGGACTTCGGCTCGCGCAAGGTCCTGTCCCGCATGATCAACAACGAAGTCGCGGGCTACGACAACGGCATCAACATGATCCGCCTCTTTGACCTGGAGGGCGTCGACGAGTCCCTCGTAACGGACGGAATCCACTTTGATGAAGAGGCGATTGAGCAAAATCTGACTCTGTTCGTGTATCCGGACGATTCCACGGAAGCGGGCCGGAAGCTGCGGATTTACCAGGAGTATTTCCTGGCGTGCAGCGCGGCGCAGTGGATTCTGCGGGAGATGAAGGCAAGGCAGTATGACCTGCGCTTCCTTTACAATCACGCGGTCATTCAGATCAGCGACACGCATCCGACGATGATCATTCCGGAGCTGATCCGGATCATGGTGTACGAGAAGGCGATGAATTACGACGAGGTCATCGATATCGTAAGCAAGACCTGTGCCTACACCAACTATATTTCCTCCCGGGAGGATCTGGAGTACTGGCCCATGTCCTATCTGCAGGAGATTGTGCCGCAGCTGGTGCCGATCATTGAGGATCTGGACCGCCGGGTCAGGGAGAAGAACCAGGATCCGGATGTGGCAATCATTCAGGAGCTGAACGGTCAGACCGTTGTGAATGCGGCGCACATTGATCTGCACTACACTTTCTCTGTGAGCGGCACATCGCGCACGCGCACGAGGACTCTGACAGAGAAGGCTCTGCACAAGTTCTCGGAGCTGTATCCGGACAGATTTGACAACAAAACCAACGGCATTTCCTTCAGGAGATGGCTGCTCACCTGCAATCACGAGCTGGCAAACTATCTCTCGGAGACCATCCTCGACACCTACAAGAAGGATGCCTCGGCGCTGGAAAAACTGCTGGCGTTGCAGGAGGATCAGGCTGTTCTGGCAAAACTTGACGAGATCAAGACGATTCACAAGCGCAGGCTGTGTGCGTATCTGCGGGAGGAAGGCATTGAAGAGCTGACGCCCGACGGAATCTTCGACATGCAGATCAGCAGCATTCATGAATTCAAGCGGCAGCAGCTGAATGCGCTGTATATTATTGACAAGTATCTGGAAATCAAGGCGGGCAAGGTACCGGTAAGGCCGCTGCAGTTTGTCTTTGCGGGCAAAGCGGATCCGGCCGATGAGTGCGCACTGCGGATTCTCCATCTTTTGCTCGTGCTGCAGGAAATCATCCGGAAGGATGAGGCTGTACGGCCTTATCTGAAGATGGTCTTTGCGCCGAATTACAGTGTCTCGCTGGCGGAGCTGCTGATTCCGGCGGCGGATGTTTCGGAGCAGATTCCCCTGGCGTCGCGCGTCTCGCCCGGCACCGGCGGGATGAAGATGATGCTGAGCGGCGCGGTGACGCTGGGCACGCCGGAGGGCATCAACGACGAGATTCTCGAGCTGGTGGGCAGCGGAAACATTTATCTGTTCGGCCTGAATGAAGAAGAAGTTATTGCGCTTGGAAAAGATCCGCTTCCGGCGGACGGCTCAGGTGAAGCGGCCCTGTCCGACGCGGCAAGGCGCGCGCTGGCGTTCCTGCGCAGCGATGAGGTGAAGGCGGTCGCTGACCCGGAGATGTATCCCCGGCTGATGTCAGATTTTGCCGCAGACAGATCGCGGGCACTGCGGGATCTGGAGGAATATATCGCCGTGAAGAATCAGTGCTTTGCGGATTATGAAGACCGGACGGCCTGGCAGAAGAAGATGCTGGTGAACATCGCCATGGCGGGCTATTTCTCGGCGGACCGCACGGTCGCGGAGTACAACCGGGAAGTCTGGCACGTGCGCAGACAGTAAGGACAACAATGGATTTATTTGAATATATGAACGAAAAGAATAAGGAGGCGGAGGCGCCGCTGGCCGCGCGGCTCCGGCCCCGTACGATTGATGAGGTCGTGGGGCAGGAGCACATCATCGGCAGGGACAAGCTGCTGTACCGCGCCATCAAGGCGGACAAGCTGGGCAGCATCCTGTTCTACGGGCCGCCCGGCACAGGCAAAACCACGCTGGCCCGGGTCATCGCCAACTCGACGAGTTCGGAATTCGTTCAGATCAACGCCACCTCCTCGGGCAAGAAGGACATGGAGGAGGTCGTCGCGGCGGCCAAGGAGCGCAGGGGCGGCTACGGAAAGAAGACGATTCTGTTCATCGACGAGATTCACCGCTTCAACAAGGGGCAGCAGGACTACCTGCTTCCGTTTGTCGAGGACGGAACCGTGACGCTGATTGGCGCCACCACCGAGAATCCATATTTTGAGGTCATCAGCGCGCTGATCTCGCGGTCGAGGATTTTCGAATTAAAGCCGCTGTCCACGGAGGACGTGAGGAAGCTCATTCACCGTGCCGTGTATGATCAGGAGCGGGGCATGGGCTCGTACAACGCGGAAATTGATGAGGACGCGGAGCTGTTCCTCGCGGATGTCGCGGGGGGCGATGCGCGGCACGCGCTCAATGCGGTGGAGCTGGGCGTTCTGACCACGGACCGGTCCGCGGACGGCAAGATTCACATCACGCTGGATGTGGCGAAGGAGTGTATTCAGAAGCGGGTGCACCGCTATGATAAGAAGGGCGACAATCACTACGACACGATTTCCGCTTTTATCAAAAGCATGCGGGGCTCGGACCCGGACGCAGCGGTATACTATCTTTCCAGAATGCTGCTGGCGGGGGAGGAGCCGGAGTTTGTCGCGAGGCGCATCATGATCTGTGCCGCCGAGGACGTGGGCAACGCGGATCCCCAGGCACTGCAGGTGGCGGTGGCCGCCTCGGCCGCGGCGGAGCGCATCGGCATGCCCGAGTCCCAGATCATCCTGGCCCAGGCTGCGGAATACGTCGCGACCGCGCCCAAGAGCAATACCGCTGTGATGTCGATTGAGAAGGCCAACGAGCTGAACGAGCGCTACGGCAACCTGCCGATTCCGCCGTACCTGCAGGACGCGCACTACTCCCACGCCAAAGACCTCGGCCACGGCATCGGCTATGAGTACGCCCACATCTACGAGGGCCACTACAGCGGACAGCCGAATCTTCCCGAAGCCATCCGCGGCGAGGAGCTCTATGAGCCCTCTGAAAACGGCTACGAACAGCGCATCCGCGCCCACATGAGCGGATTGACCGGAAAAGTCAAGTACGCCCGCCCCGAAGACCTCATGCCCCGGGACGAGCATTAAAAATAAAAAAATGGGACGAGGGGACAGAGCACCGTCCCACCACAACACAATCAAAGGAGAAGAAAGACATGACAAACGCAGAAAGAGCCATTGAACTGCACAAGGAGTGGAAGGGCAAGATTTCCACAGAGGCCAAGGCCAAGGTCCGCACAAGTGAGGATCTGGCGCTGGCCTACACACCGGGTGTCGCCGAGCCCTGCAAGATCATCGCGCAGGACAAGGAAGCCGCCTACACGTACACGCTGAAGCAGAACACGATCGCCGTCGTCTCGGATGGCTCCGCAGTGCTGGGCCTGGGCAACATCGGCCCCGAGGCAGCGATGCCGGTCATGGAAGGCAAGTCCGTCCTGTTCAAGGAATTCGGCGGCGTCAACGCGTTCCCGATCTGCCTGGACACCCAGGACACGGACGAAATCGTGCGCACAGTACAGCTCCTCGCACCGACCTTCGGCGGCATCAACCTCGAGGACATCAGCGCACCCCGCTGCTTTGAGATCGAGCGCAGACTCAAAGAGCTGCTCCGCATCCCGGTCTTCCACGATGATCAGCACGGCACCGCCATCATCGTTCTGGCAGGTATCATCAACGCCCTCAAGATCGTCGGCAAGAAGGTCGAGGACTGCCGCATCGTCGTCAACGGCTCCGGCGCGGCGGGCATCGCCATCTCCAAGCTGCTGCTTCGCTACGGATTCAAGCACCTGATCATCTGCGACTCCAAGGGCATCCTCTCCAGCAAGACCCAGAAGATGAACTGGATCAAGGAAGAGATGCTGAAGGTGACCAACGAGGACGACATTTCCGGCACCCTCGCAGACGCCATGGTCGGCGCTGACATCTTCATCGGCGTCTCCGCACCGGGCGTTGTGACCCAGGATATGGTCCGCAGCATGAATCACGACGCGATCCTCTTCGCGATGGCCAACCCGGTTCCGGAAATCATGCCCGACCTGGCGAAAGAAGCCGGCGCGCGCATCGTCGGCACCGGCCGGAGCGACTTCCCGAACCAGGTCAACAACGTACTGGTCTTCCCGGGCATCTTCCGCGGCGCACTCGAAGGCAACGCCATCCAGATCACCGAGGAGATGAAGCTGGCGGCCGCCGAGGGCCTGGCAGCGCTGGTGAAGCCCGAAGAGCTGAACGAGGACTACATCCTGCCCGCAGCCTTCAATCCGGTCGTGGCCGATGCCGTCTCCAAGGCTGTCCGCGACAACATCACCCCGGACAACCGCCGGATCTGATTTCATTCAATTAAAGAACTACAGCAGGCAAAATCCGGCTCTGCGCCGGATTTTGCCTACCTGAAGAGTACTGTCGCAGGAAAGAAAGGAAACAGGAGCAGATGGCATCGCCCCTTGCAGTTTACAAATTAACGATTCTTTACATGCTGGACCGCGCGGGCGGAGAGATTCCCGTCCCGATGATCTCGGCGTTTTTACTGGAAAACGGCTACACCGGCTTTTCCTCGCTGGTACAGACTTACTCTGAAATGGAAGAAAACGGCCTGGTAAATACCCGCACGGAGGGCGAAGAGCGGACCTTCCTGTCCATCACCCAGGAGGGCGAGGAGACGCTGCGCTTCTTCGTGAACGATCTCTCCACCGAAATCCGCGATCAGATCCGCGTCTTCTTAAAGGAAAACGGCCGGCAGCTGCGCCGCGAGCAGTCCCTCACGGCCGATTATTACCGTAATTCCTTCGGCAATTTCGAGGCGCATCTGGCTGTGCGCGAGAAGAATGAGACCGTTGTCGACATCAGGCTGACCGTGCCGGATGCCCCCACAGCGGTTCACATCACGGAAGCCTGGCGGGAAAAAAATCAGGAAATATACGCTTTTTTAATTGAAAATCTGTTCTAAACCTCTTATAATCGGCTTGACGAATCCGTTTTAGGTACTTTTTTACGAAGTCTATTACATCCAAGATTCTTGGAAAAAACACCTGATTACGATAAAGTTCATAGTTTAAAGTTATTTTATTCTTATCTCATTTTCATTTTATGTGAGGGTTTTTATGACGCGAGAACAATATGAGTCTCTTGCACTCTCTGATCTGAAGGGAATTGCAAAAGCACGAGGCATGCGCGGCACGTCCACGCTTAAGAAAGCTGCGCTCATTGACGCCATGCTTGAACAGGACCGCATCGAGGAAGCCGGAAAAGCGGCTGCGGCAGCGAAAGCATCGGAAGTGAAAGCACCTGAAGCAGAAGCTCCTGCAGAAAAAGCTTCCGCAAAAAAGAAAACTGGATCGCAGCGGAAAAAGGCGGAGAAAAAGGCCGCTGAAGCGGTTGAGCCCACCGAGCAGCCCACCGAGCAGCCCGTAGAACAGCCCGCTGAGCCTGCTTCTGCAGAGGCAAAATCTGACAAGCCGGCGAAGGAGAAGCGCCCCGCACGTCGCGGCAAGGAACAGGCCAAGGCCGCCAAAAAGAAACATCCTGAACACGCGAAGGCGGAGACAGCGCCGCAGGCGTCTCAGACGACACAGACAGCCCAGGCAGCAGCATCTCAGCCCGCTCAGCCGGCGCAGGAAGCAGCGCCTCAGGAGAGCACAGCAAGAGAGAATCAGCAGAGCGCTGCGCAGGAACAGGCCCGCCAGCCTCAGAATCAGCAGAACCAGCAGAATCAGAAGCCGGCCAAGGAGCCGTCCAGTGAGCTGGACAGCGGCCAGATGGCCAACGGCATTCTTGAAGTCCTTCCGGATGGCTACGGATTTATCCGCAGCGCCAACTATCTGCCAGGCGAGAACGACGTCTACGTCGCACCCAGCCAGATCCGCCGCTTCGGTCTGAAGACCGGCGATATCATCAAAGGCAACATCCGAGTCAAGACCCAGGGTGAGAAATTCAGCGCACTCTTATATGTAAAAACCATCAACGGTCTGACCCCCGACGAAGCATCCAAACGCATTCCTTTTGAGGAGATGACGCCCATCTTCCCGGACGAAAAGATCCGTCTGGAGAAGCCCGGGGCCAGCATCGCCATGCGCGTCATGGATCTCATGTGCCCCGTCGGAAAGGGCCAGCGCGGTATGATCGTATCGCCGCCTAAGGCCGGTAAGACCACCCTTCTGAAGGAGATTGCGCGGTCGATCAAGTTCAACAATCCCGAGTGCCACCTGATCATTCTGCTGATCGACGAGCGCCCGGAGGAAGTGACAGATATTAAGGAAGCCATTGCAGGCCCCAACGTGGAAGTCATCTATTCCACCTTTGATGAGCTGCCCGAGCACCACAAGCGCGTCGCGGAAATGGTCATCGAGCGCGCAAAGCGCCTCGTGGAGCACCGCAAGGACGTCGTCATCCTGCTGGATTCCATCACAAGACTCACCAGAGCCTATAACCTGACAGAGCCCTCCAGCGGCCGCACCCTCTCGGGTGGTCTCGATCCTGCGGCCCTGCACATGCCCAAGCGCTTCTTCGGCGCAGCCCGCAACATGCGCGAAGGCGGCAGCCTCACCATCCTTGCCACCGCCCTCATCGGCACCGGCAGCAAGATGGATGATGTTGTCTACGAGGAATTCAAAGGCACCGGCAACATGGAAATGGTTCTGGACCGCAAACTCTCCGAGCGCAGAATCTTCCCCGCCATCGACATGCAGGCCTCCGGCACACGGCGCGACGACCTGCTGCTCACGCCGGAAGAAATTGAAAGCATCAACACGCTGCGCCGGGCCTTCAACGGCATGAAATCAGAAGAAGCCGTCGACCACGTCCTCGACCTCTTCTCCAAGACGAGAAACAACGTCGACTTCATCGCCACGGTGAAGAAATTCCGCTGGACCTACTAATATAAAAGTGAGACGGTGCTCTGTCCCCTCGTCCCACTCGGGCAAGTGAGACGGTGCTCTGTCCCCTCGTTTCAAAAGTGAGACGATGCTCTGTCCCCTCGTCCCACTCGGGCAATGAGACAGAGCGCAATGGAATCTGACAGAATATCATAATCAAAAAATATTTTACAAAAATGTCTTGATTTATGATTGATCCTATGATAGTATTACATCAGAACAGGGGAGGGAACCCCGGATAACAATAAAAATTCAGAGCGGTTCCGGCCAATCACGAATAAACATGACACCGTGGTCCGCAGAAAAGGAGAGCACAGATGAGAAAATCGATGATGAAAATGCTGGTGGTCACTTTACTGATCGTCTCCATGGCGGCAATGAGCAGCTGCGGTGCGAAGAAGAGTGAGATCAAGGAGCAGCTCGACGAAGTCGCTGCAAGCAGAGGCCCGGAGGACGTATCGGACGTCGTCTACATCGATGAGAACGCCATTGCACTGGCAGCCGATGCAGCAACCACTGAGACAGCCGGCACAGCCAAGGCAGCCTTTGACCTGGTCAATCAGACCCGTGTAGCAGCTGGACTTCCGGCGCTGACCTGGAACCCCGGACTGGAGCAGGCCTGCTACGTTCGCGCACAGGAGTGCCAGAGCCTCTTCTCACACACCAGACCCAACGGCTACGACTGGTGGACCGTCAACAGTGACCTGATGTGGGGCGAGAACCTCGCGATGCACTACTACGACGCCAACTCCGCAGTCAACGCCTGGATGGCTTCCCCGACACACCGCGCCAACATCATGGCTGGCTTCACCTCCGGCGCCATCGCCATCCACCAGGCCGCAGACGGAACCTGGTACTGGGCACAGGAGTTCGGATATTAATTCGAAACAGATCTGATAATCAACCGGAACAGGGCAAAATCTGACATCCCGGTACGATTCATAAGTAAAGCATAAACGATCCGCAAACGAGGTAAAAAAACAGCGGCCGCTCGAAAGAGCTGGCCGCTGTTTCAGTTTTTTTTCATGAGAAGAGGGCGCTGCGGTCCTCAGAACTTAAGAAGGAATTGTGATAGCGCTGATCCTGCGTCACATCCTCCAGGAACCAATCCTCCGGCTGATAGGCCTGTGCCGTCTCCAGATCCGGAAACTCAACTTCCGCAATGATCAAGCCCTCGTAGACACCTTCGAAAATATCCAGCTCAACCTTCAGACCATGCAGGTTTTCCGTGCCAGAATCATTGCTTGCTGCTTCGAGGTCCACATTGCCGTCCGCATAGCGATCTCCACGATCTTCAATCGGAATGACATAGCGGCGCTTGCGGATAATAATTCCGTCCGATTTCCGGATCAGATGCTCATAGGACTGCTCGGTCAGCGGGAGATTATATTCCTCCCGGGCCATCATCCCGCCGCCCTTATACGTCATATAAAACTGATCCCCGTCGCGCCGAACGCGCACGACGGGCTCCGTCGAAAGATACCCCTGCTCGATCAGACGGCAGGGGTACTGTTCTAAATGCTCAGGAAGTTTTCTGACTGTGAATTTCCGCTCAATTTCCATTGCTTACGCCTGGCGCGCCAGCACCCGGAACTCCTTCTTTTCACTCTTAATACTTTCCGCGGCGGATTTCTGGTTACCTCGCGTGTCGCTGACCAGATACCGCATTACATCCGCCCGCGTCACAATACCGATAAACGCACCGGTGTCGTCGATCACCGGGACAAAATTCTGACTCATGGCGAGCGGGAGCAGGTCTTCCATGTCCGAACTGACATTGACGGAGCGATAATCCCTGCGCCGCTTGATGGCCCGCATGGGCCGTCCCTCCGCACTCTTGAGGGTAAGGTTGCAATACTTCTTGATATCCCAGAGCAGATCACCTTCCGAGAGCGTACCGACATACTTGCCGGTCTTCTCATTGATAATCGGAATGGTGCTGTACTGCCGGCGCTCCATTTTCTCGAGCACCTGCCTCATGGAATCTGAATCATTTACAAATGTGACGTCTGCCTTGGGCGTCAGAAAAAACAGAATGTTCATTCTTAACGGTCCTTTCCTGTAGGGGGAAGAGCAGAGCCGCCAAGTTAAGCATAATCTGGTTTATACGTGTACAATCTTGGCCTCTAAACTGTCTGCTGCTTCCTGCCCCTGATAATGTGCAACAATTGAAAGACCGAAGGAGATGGCCGTACCCATCGCCTGACTGGTGATAATATTTCCGTCCTTTACAACGGGTGCCTTGCTTAAGATCGCGCCTGACTTTTCAAGCTCACCTCGAAATCCCGGATTGCAGGTAGCATGCTTTCCTTCCAGGAGACCGAGATGTCCGAAAATCGAGGGCGCCGCACAGATGGCTGCGATCATTTTGCCTTGAGAATAGAAGCTTTTAACCTGATCAGTCAACGGCTTGCAGGCTTCCAGATTCAGCGTGCCGGGCATTCCGCCGGGCAGCACCAGCATGTCATACGCGTCAAAATCAAGATCGCCGATCACACAGTCGGCCGTAATCCTGACTTTGTGCGAGGAAGTTACTTCAGCCGTTTCGTTGATGGAAACCGTGTCACAGGGAATGCCTGATCTGAACAATAAATCGACGACCGTCAGAGCCTCAATCTCTTCGCAGCCGTCGGCCAGAAATAACGCAACCTTCTTCTCTGTACTCATGTTATCGTCCCCTTCGAGAGAATTTTTTCTCAATCACTGAGATTTCATTCTCTGCAATCTCTCTATGAACATTATAAGGGGTGCCGCTCGGAAACGCTATCCCTTATTTGTGAAAAAAGAATAAAATTTCGTGGCTTCGTTTAATTGTTTTGTGCAACGTTTACACAAAAATCGAAAATTGTGGTATAACAGCGCGGGAAACACGATATAAGGCAAAATCTGACTCCCCGCCGAGGATTTTCATATTTTGCCCGCGTAAGAAGTAACAAAATCCTGTATAATTATATTTTGAGGGTTTTCTTTTTTCAGGAAACTCCAGGAAACTCTTAAGCTACAGCAAGGAGAATGATTGCAATTCATGATCAGACGACATTTCAGAGTCAGAGCGGCCATCATGATTCTTTCGGGCGGTCTGCTGACAGGCTGCGCCGCAGCCGGACAAAGCCAGCCGGACGCGCAGGAAGCGGTGAGTGAGGAAGTGGCGGAAGAAGCCGCAGTAGATGAGAGCACTGAGGAGCCTGCTGCTGCGGAAGACGCAGGAAGCACGGAGTCAGAAAACACAGCTGCGGACAATGCACAAGCTTCCGGCTTCACGATCCGCGTCGGCGCACCGATTGGCCCCGGTGCGATGGGCCTTGTGAATCTGCTGCCTGAACTGCCTGATCAGAGTGCTGAAGCGGAGCAGAACACTGAGACAGAGCAGAGCGCTGAAGCGGATCAGAGCACCGAGACAGAACCGACGGGTATTGTGCTTACAGCTTCCTTACAGGAATTGATTGATCAGTTGAAAAATGAAGAAATCGACGCTGCGATTCTGCCGGCCAACGTCACGGCTGTGCTGTATCAGCAGACGGAGGGCGGCGTGCTGGCAGCGGATCTGTGCACCGCAGGAACGCTGACCTGTGTGACCGGCAGCGGAGAGATTTCTTCCTTATCAGATCTCTCCGGCAAGACAGTGCTCATGACCGGAGAGGGCACTTCGTCGGAATATATTCTGAAGTATCTTCTGAAGCAGAGCGGCGTGGAGGACTGCAGCCTGACCTTCAGCCAGAGTGCCAGCGACGTTGCGGCGCAGCTGATGACGGATCCCGCAGGTACGATTGCTTTTCTGCCCGAGCCCTATGCCACCATTACGCTGATTGGAAACACGGGCATTCACCGCGCCTTTGTATTAGGAACGGATCAATCAGGAACGAATCAACCGGAAACAGATCAATCAGGAATGGCTCAGGGGATCCCGGGCCAGGTGCTGGCGGTCCGCAGGGCCTATGCTGAGGCACAGCCGGAGGAATTGAACCGATTCCTTACGGCTCACCAGGAGAGTATTCAGGCAGTTCTGGCCGACCCGGAGACAGCGGCCCAGCGCATCGCCGAGTATGGTATGATTGAGAAGGCCACGGTCGCACAGGAAGCTCTTCCGCACTGCGGGCTGACTTACGCTTCCGGCGAGGAGATGAAAGCGGCACTGACCAGCTATCTGGAGGCACTGTATTCCGTGAGCGA
>JAFTFP010000266.1 GCA_017449485.1 Lachnospiraceae bacterium | reverse complement strand
CGCATCGCGGAAGGTCTCCACGCCGAAGCTCTCCACTTTTTCTCCGAAGAAGTTCTTCATGGCAGCCTCGGAGTAAGACCCGGCGGCGCCCTGAAAAACCACCCGCGTATCCGGACCGGCCAGTTCCGGTACCTGCGTAAAGGCGCTCTGCGTCTGTACTCCCCGCTCCGTCATCATCTGATACTGCCGCTTGCGGCTTGAAGACATGATCTGTTCAAAAAGCTCCCGCGCGCCAAGGCGGTTCTTTTCCTCCCGGATCTGCGACTCGACCGCCTGGAGCTTTTCCTGCTCCCGCTTCCGGTCCAGGACGGTTTTTCCGGTTTCAATTTTATAGGCGGCAACTTTTTCTGAAATGTTCATCCGCTCCTCATACAGACGTACGATTTCGCGGTCGATCTGATCCAGCTGCCCCCGGTATTCTTCCAGATTTCCCATAAAATCCTCTGCGGCCTTCTCCGGCCGGCTGTTCCATCATCCGTGATGCATCTGCTGCATTTCTTCAGGACATCTTCAGCAGCTTGGCTGCCTGATCGGCCGCCGAGAGCGCGTCGATAATCTCATCAAGGTCCCCGTTCATAATATCATCAATCCTGTACAAAGTCAGCTTGATCCGGTGGTCTGTCACGCGTCCCTGCGGGAAATTATAAGTCCTGATTTTCTCCGACCGGTCTCCGGTTCCGATCTGGCTTCTGCGCAGATCTGCCTCCGCATCATGGCGCTTCTGCATCTCCAGATCATAGAGCTTCGTGCGCAGCAGCGCAAAGGCCTTATTCTTATTCTGCAGCTGCGATTTCTCGGTCTGCGAGTAGATGACGATGCCGGTCGGATAATGGGTCAGGCGCACGGCGGAATCCGTCGTGTTGACGCACTGACCGCCGTTGCCGGAGGCCCGCATGACATCGATGCGGATGTCCTTCTCCGGGATGTCGATCTGGATTTCCTCATCCGCCTCCGGCATGACCGCCACCGTGATGGTGGAGGTGTGAATCCGCCCGCCGGACTCGGTCTCCGGTACGCGCTGCACGCGGTGCACGCCGCTCTCATATTTCAGTCTTGAATAGGCGCCCCGGCCGGAGATCATGAAATTGACGTATTTCATCCCGCCGATCCCGATTTCCTCGTAGTCCAGCGTCTCTGTCTTAAAGCCCCTGCGCTCTGCGTAATGCATGTACATGCGGTATACTTCCGCAGCAAACAGGGCAGCCTCGTCTCCGCCTGCCCCGGCGCGGATTTCCATGACCACGTTCTTCTCATCATTCGGATCCTTCGGGATCAGCAGCACCCGGATTTCCTGCTCCAGCTGCTCCTTCTGGTCTCGGGCTTCGGCCAGTTCCTCCTTCGCCAGATCCCGCATCTCCTCATCCGATTCCGATGAGAGCATCTCCAGCGCATCCTGCACGTTCTGATCCGCCTGCTTATAGCGGGCATAGGCATCAATCAGCGGTGCCAGATCGCTCTGTTCCTTCATCAGGGTGCGGAACCGCTCCTGGTTGGAAGCAATATCCGGACTGGCCAGCTCTCTGGACAGATCCTCATAGCGCAGT
>JAFTFP010000265.1 GCA_017449485.1 Lachnospiraceae bacterium | reverse complement strand
GCAGTGGATCAGCGGAGCTTATAAGCCCAATCCGCGCCGCCGCTATCCGGTCGACTGCTTCCGGAAGGAATTCACGGCACAGGATGTGAAAAAGGCGAGACTCTATGCCGCTGCCCGCGGTGTCTACGATGTGACGATCAACGGCCGGCGCATCGAAGAATTCATTCTGGCTCCCGGCAGCACAGACTATCGCAGACGCATCCAGTACCAGACTTACGATATAACAGCAGACATTCAGGCAGCCAATACCATCGAACTGCGGCTGGCCGACGGGTGGTTTCGCGGGAGCGTGGCGGCGTATGGTGTCACCAATGTCTTCGGCACGCAGACCAGCGTGCTGGCGCAGCTGGAACTGACCCTGGCAGACGGCCGGATTGAAACTGTCTGCACGGACGGGAGCTGGGCATGGTCCGACGACGGTCCCATCCGTTTTGCCGATTTAAAAGACGGTGAAATTTACGACGCATCGCTTGTGCCCGGTTACGGAAAGAAAGCACTGGTCGTCCCGGCCCCCGCAACTGTTGAACTGTGTGCCTCCGACAATGTGCCGGTGAAGGAGCACGAACGCTTTACCCCCGTGCTGCTGCCCGGGGGCGTGCTGGATTTTGGCCAGAATAGCGCAGGCTATCCGGAGTTCCGTATCAGGGGCAGGAAGGGGCAGAAGATAAGGATTGTCTGTGCCGAATACTATGATGAAAGAGAGCAGAAGGTGATTGCCACCGCGCAGGAGGAGAGACCTGCCGCCGGCTGGACGCAGCTGAAGCTGATCAGAAAACTGCTCACCAATAAGGTCGGCGGAAAGACGGTCGGCACGCCGCTGCAGGAGATTCAGTTCACCTGTTCGGGAGAAGAGGATCATTACAAGACATCCTTTGCCGTTTTCGGATTCCGCTATGCGCAGGTCATCGGAGACGTGGAAATTGATCCGGCCGATTTTACGGCCGTTGCGGTCTACTCCGATCTGGAGCAGACCGGGGACTTCAGCTGTTCGGACGAGCGGATCAATCAGCTTGTGAGAAACACGCGATGGAGTATGAAGGGCAATTTCCTGGATGTACCGACTGACTGCCCGACGAGAGAGCGCCTTGGCTGGACGGGTGACGCGCAGGTCTTCTTCCACACCGGCGCCTATCTGATGAACACTGCACCCTTCTTCCGCAAATGGCTGCGCGATATGGAAGACGCCCAGTACAAAACCGGGCTGATTCCGGGTGTGGTGCCCTACAGCGGTGTGGAGATGATGTACAAGGCCACCGGCTCTTCTGTGGGCTGGGCAGACGCGGTCTATCTGATCCCATATCGTTTTTATCTGCGTTTCGGGGACAGGGAGATTCTGCGCCGGTATTATCCGATGATGAAAAAGTATGCGGATTATCTGCTGAACAACCTGGAAAAAGACGGGCACTATGAGAAAGGCGTCCATCTGGGCGAGTGGCTGGAGCCGGCCCAGTTCAGAGACAAGGTCTACGGCGCGAAGGCAAAGCATCCGGAGGAATGCACGGCTTATCTCTGTCTCACTATGACGACGATGGCTGAGATTGCTTCCATCCTGGGAGAGCCGAAGAACACCTATGAAGAAGCGGCCGCCCGGGCGAGAGAAGTTTACGGCAGATACGCGGAACTTGATACGGACCGGCAGGCAAAACTGGTCCGTCCGCTTGCCCTGGGACTGCTGGAAGGCGCGGAGAAAAAGAAGGTGCAGGCCCGCCTGAAAAAGGCAGTTGAGAACTTCGGGTATCGTGTGGGTACGGGCTTCCTCTCCACACCTTTCCTGCTGAGTACACTGACGGAGGCAGGCGAGATTGAAACCGCTTACCGGCTGCTGCTGAATCCTGAAAAGCCCGGCTGGCTCTATGAGGTCGCACAGGGTGCAACCACGGTCTGGGAAAACTGGGAAGGCTTTGCAGCTAAGGATCTGGACCAGGGCGACAGCGGCAGTCTGAATCACTATTCTCCCGGCGCTGTGTGCCAGTGGCTCTTCGACAGCTGTGCGGGAATCCGCGCTGAGGGTGAGAATCATTTCGTGATCGCACCGGTTCCCGGCGGCGGACTCAGCAATGCCGGGGCCAGCTACAGGAGCCTGTACGGCGAAGTCGTAAGCCGCTGGGAGAAGACAGAAGAAGGAATGTGCT
The DNA here is from genome assembly GCA_017449485.1 of Lachnospiraceae bacterium. Taxonomy (GTDB): domain Bacteria; phylum Bacillota; class Clostridia; order Lachnospirales; family Lachnospiraceae; genus CAG-791. Next base: position 2,582 of record JAFTFP010000265.1, on the reverse strand, counting down.
ATACCGTCACGGTTCCGGCAAACTGCACGGCACGGATCTGTCTGCCGGACGGAAGACAGGAAACGGTGTCAGCGGGCACTTATCAGTTCTGACCGTTATGCCTGCGGTAGTCGTTCGGCGTCATGCCGGTGTGCTTGCGGAACTGCTCGGTGAAGTAACTGTGTGAGCCGAAGCCGAGCCGGTGACAGATACTCTGAACCGGCTCATCACCGGCCCGCAGTGCAGCCATTGCCTGCTCCATCCGTTTTGTCCGCTGGTACTCGTGCAGTGTCATGCCGGTCTGCTGCCGGAAGGTGCGCGCCAGATAGGAGACCGAATAGCCCATCTGTTTTGCAAGCAGCGGGACATTCAGGGTCTCGGAAAGATGCTCCTGAAGGTACTGACAGGTGTTCTGAACCAGCGGAGACCGGTCTTTCGAGCGGCATGCATGGACCCGGGCCACATAATCCTCCTGCATCTGTGTATTGATCCTTGATACCTCTTCCAGACTGGAAGCACCTTCAAGCAGGTTGATATACCGGTCGCTGACGGAATAGCCGGTTTCAGGTGTCAGACCGCCCCGGATTGCAGCGCGCGCACAGAGGGAAGTGAAGATGATCGCCGCATTCTTCAGGTGGCGGAGCGGATCACCGTTCCCGAGCGGCGCCATCCTGCCGCTCGCTGTCAGCCGCGCAGCCTGCCGCATATAATCCTGATTCCCTTCCTCGATCAGCTTCAGCAGCTCCTGTTCCATAGCCCAGGTTCCATGGGCCATGGACAGTTCCGGGGCTTCATCCCCGGACGGCGATTTCTCTGGAGACAGATCTGTGTAGGAAAAAATATCTGCACCGGCCTTTTCTCCGGTGAGACAGTAATGCTGCATCAGGCCGTAATTATGGAAATGGTTGATCGGCAGGATCGGAAGTGCGGAGATCTGTGTGAGCAGCTGCCGCGCATCACTCAGCTTCAGATTCAGATCCGACAGATAAGAGCGGATGCGCTGTGCAGGAACATCATCCAGCTGAACAGGGCCGAGCAGATGATAAGCCTGCAGTGTCCGGCCCGGGTCTTTTTCGTAATCGACCGCCCAGATCAGGCCGGTGCCGGAGGAGAGGATGACCGGCGTGCCGCTTTCGGCAAACGGTACAAGCTTATGCCGGAAGGGATCATTTTTATCATGCAGCCGCAGAAGAGCGGGAAGATGACCGGAGAAAGGGCAGCTGCTTTCCCGGACAGTCAGGGAAGGGGTCAGGGTTGTGTAATACAGCTCCCGGCCGCAGCCGAGAAGCTCATGGAAAAGCTGTATTTTTTCAGAAACAGACTGCATGGCGCCTCCTGCCCGCAAGATGGGCAGAAATATGATAATCAGTGATGGATTTATTATAACGCAGCCCTCCGGGCTCCGCTATAGTAAGTAGTAGTTGAAACGAAACAGAATCAGACAGTTTTCTAATTTTGCAAGGGGGAAAGGAAAGTGGGTAAAAAAGAAAAGAAGAACGAGAAGGGAATTCCTTACGGTGCCAGAGAGCGCATGCCGCTCTGGTATGGTGCCGCCTGGTCAACCAGAGGTATTTCCGCGGCCATCAACGTTGTTCTGTGCATGAACATCGCATTCTACTGCACGGATATTGTCGGCCTGAGTGCAGCGGTTGTCGGTACGCTGTTTCTGGTGTCCAAGATCGTGGACGCTTTCACGGATCTCGGATTCGGCTTTATTCTGGACAAGACCCATACCAGATGGGGCAAAGCCAGACCGTATGAAGTTTTTATCATCTTTGAGTGGGTCTTTACCGTCCTGATGTTCAATATTCCGAATGTCAGCGCGACGGTTCAGTATATCTGGCTGTTCATCATGTACACCATGGTCAACGCGGTATGCGCCACGGCGCTGGGCGGCATCGACTCTGTCTATCTGTCCCGCGCGTTTACGACGGAAGGCAACCGGATCAAAGCAATTTCCATCAACGGCTTCATCGTGATGTTCTGCAGTATTGTCTTCAACATCGTCTTCCCGTCCTGGCTGGCCGGAAAAGGCACGACCCAGGCCGGATGGACGGCATTGGTCATCAGCCTTGCGATTGTGATGTCCGTGATCGGTATTCTCCGCTTTGTATTCTGCAAGGAAATCGTCGAGGATGAGGCGGATGAGAGCGGAAAAGCCGTCACGAATAATCTGACTCTGAAGGAATCGCTCGGCCTGGTCGCCAGGAACAAGTACCTTTTCATCGTTGTCGGCCTAATGTTCCTCACCTTCGTTGTCAACAACATGCAGACAGCCACCACCTATTACTTCAAGTATATTTACGGAGATCTGGCGGCACAGGGAACGGCGGCCATCACCAGTATGGTCGTCGTACCGGCCCTGATCGTTTTCCCCGCACTGTCCAGGAAGTTCGGAACGACGAAGATTCTGCAGGCATGCTGTGCAATCGGCGCCATCGGCATTGTGATCCGTACCATTGGCGGCCCCAATATGCCGACGATCATACTCGGCGGCCTTCTGTTCGGTATCGGCACACTTCCGATCAGCATGATGATCAACACCTATCTGATCGACTGCATGGACTACGGCGAGTGGAAGACCGGTGTCCGTATTGAGGGTC
>JAFTFP010000264.1 GCA_017449485.1 Lachnospiraceae bacterium | reverse complement strand
CGTCATCGTTCAGAACACCCTCAACCAGTTCCTCAGCTGCATCGGGAACGATCGCGAGGTTGCCGTTCTCATCCAGTGCCCACTTGGACAGACCGGAGAACAGGTGTGCGCAGAGGGTTGCGCCATCTACTGCACTGTTCAGTGCGGGATCCAGCGTAGCCGGCTCAGATGCGAGGCAGACGTTGATGCCTGCGCCGCTTCCTGCCTCAGCTGCCTCAGCCGGAGCCTCAGCTGCTTCCTCAGCGGGAGCTTCCTCGGCAGTCTCAGCTGCTTCTGCAGGAGCTTCTTCTGCTGCGGGTGCAGGTGCGTCCGGGCTCTGTGCGGAATCACCGCAGGCTGCCAGGCTGAACACCATTGCGCCGCAAAGCATAAGTGCTAATGCCTTTTTCATAATTTTCTCCTTTCGTTTCTTAAAACTTGAACATCTATCTTCAAAATACGGCCTGCTTCATCACGCTGCCTGTTGGGGACTTGGCAGGCTGTACTCTGAATTCTGGAATAAATCTTCCGGATTCCCGGAATCAGCTGTCAGACAGACTCAGGAATTAATTTCCTTCGCCCGGTGGCAGGCGACAAACCGGCCCTTCTCGATCTCTTCAAAAGCCGGCATGCTCTCTTTGCACCGATCCTGCGCATACGGGCATCTGGTGTGGAACGGGCAGCCGCTCGGCGCATGCAGAGGGCTCGGGATTTCGCCGGTCAGCGCGATACGCTGGTTGGCTCTTGCCACGTTCGGGTCCGGAACCGGAACCGCTGAAATCAGTGCCTTGGTATACGGGTGAAGCGGACGATCGTAGATTTCGGCTGCGTCCGCGAGCTCCACCATTTTGCCCAGATACATAACGGCGATCCGGTCGGAAATATGCCGGACGACCAGCAGGTCATGGGCGATGAACAGGTAGGTCAGATCCAGCTTGTCCTGCAGCTCGTCAAACATGTTGATGACCTGCGCCTGAATGGACACGTCCAGCGCCGAGACCGGCTCGTCGCAGACGATAAACTCCGGATTGACGGCCAGCGCCCGAGCGATGCCGACACGCTGCCGCTGTCCGCCTGAGAACTCGTGGGCATAGCGGGCTGCGTGCTCGGAGTTCAGCCCGACGTGATCCATCAGCTCCAGAATCCGCTCTCTGCGCTCCGTCTTCGAAGCATACATTTTGTGCACATCCAGCGGCTCACCGATAATATCAGCGACTGTCATTCTGGGATCCAGCGATGAATAGGGATCCTGGAATACCATGGTTGCCTTCGTCCGGTACTGCTCGATCTCCTGCCGGGTCTTTACCGGGCTGCCGTGAAACAGGATCTCGCCGTCTGTCGGCTTATACAGGTGCAGAATCGTGCGTCCCGCTGTGGTTTTGCCGCAGCCGGACTCTCCCACCAGTCCCAGCGTCTCACCCTTCCGGATGGAGAACGAAATATCATCCACGGCCTTCAGCGGTGTCGACTTAAAGAATCCTGTGTTGATGTCAAAATACTGTTTGAGATGCTTTACCTCTACCAGAGGCTGTTCATTCACATTTGAATTATTCATCTTGAAAGCTTCCTCATTCCGCTTCGGGCATAATATCCCGGACGTTGATCCAGCAGGCCGCCGCATGATTCTCATTGATTTCCATGCGCTCGCATTTTTCCCGCATGCAGATCTTCATGGCCGCCTCACAGCGCGGCGCGAAGGCGCAGCCGGCAGGCATGTTCAGAAGGTCAATCGGTGTGCCGGTGATCGGCTGCAGCCGCTCTCCCATATTGCCGGAGGTCGGGATGGACCTCAGAAGTCCCTTGGTGTACTCATGCTTCGGATTGTAGAAGATCTCATCCGCTGTACCCTGCTCGCAGATCGAGCCGGCGTACATGACGATCACCTCGTCACACATCTGTGCGACGACGCCCAGGTCATGGGTGATCAGGATGATGGCCATGCCCAGTTCCTTCTGAATGTTCTTCATCAGTTCCAGAATACCGGCCTGAATGGTCACATCCAGCGCGGTAGTCGGTTCATCCGCGATCAGAATGTCCGGCTCGCAGGCCAGTGCCATGGCGATCATGACACGCTGCCGCATGCCGCCGGAAAACTCATAGGGATACTGCTTCATGCGCTTCTCGGGCTCATTGACATTGACGAGCTTGAGCATCTCGATGGCACGCTCTCTGGCCTGTTCCCGGTTGCGGTCTGTGTGCAGCAGGATCGCCTCCATCAGCTGTTTTCCAACGGTATATGTCGGGTTCAGCGAGGTCATCGGATCCTGGAAAATGATCGAAATCTTATTGCCGCGGACGTCCTTCATGACATTCTCGCCGGCGCCCACCAGCTCCTGTCCGTCGAATTTGATGGAGGAGCCTTCCTCGATGCAGCCGGTTCCAGCCAGGATCTGCATGATGGAATACGCCGTGACGGATTTGCCCGATCCGGACTCGCCCACAATGCCCAGGACTTTGCCCCGGTCCAGATTAAATGAGATATGATTGACTGCGTTGACAACACCCGCGTCTGTATGGAATGTTGTGTGCAGATTTCTGACTTCCAGTAAACTCATGATTCTTTCCTCTTCCAGCACTGCTGTTTGATTACGTTCCAGCTTCCGTCTAAGCTCTGCCTGATCAGCTGTTCAGCTTCGGGTCAAAAGCGTCCCGCAGTCCGTCGCCGAACAGGTTCAGCGAAAGAACAATCAGGGAAATGACGATGGCCGGAATAATCAGCCGGTATGCGTAGGAATTGATACCGTTCAGTGCATCCGACGCCAGAGAGCCCAGGGAAGGCATCGGTGCGTTGACGCCGAGGCCCAGGAAGGAAAGGTAGCTCTCCGTGAAGATCGCGCTCGGGATCTGCAGCGCCGTCGAAATAACGATGACGGACACGCAGTTCGGAAGCAGATGCTTGCGGATGACCCAGCCGGCTTTGGCGCCGGCGGCCTGCGCTGCCAGTACATATTCCTGCTCCCTCAGTGACAGAATCTGTCCGCGGATCAGACGGGCCATGGAGACCCAGTACAGCAGAGCGAAAATAATGAACAGGGAAATGATATTCGAACCGATCTTGGCCAGCACGGTTCCGTCCAGTCTGTTGCCCAGCACTTGTTTTAAAACCGTTGCCAGCAGGATAACCATCAGCATATCCGGCAGGGAGTAAATGACATCGACGATCCGCATGATCACCATATCCACCTTGCCGCCTGCGTAACCGGAGATCGAACCGACCACCAGGCCGATCACCAGAACGATCAGCGATGCAAACAGACCGACCGCCAGCGAAACACGCGTTCCATAGACAATCCGGATGAAGTAGTCGCGGCCAGCAGAGTCCGTTCCGAAGATGTGCGGGAAGACCTTCTCTCCCGCCTCGATCGCGGCCAGCTCCGTCTTCGCGTACTCGAAAGGTTTCAGGTTGTTGAAGGATGCATCCACCGGCTTGCCGGGCGTCATGCCCAGCATGGTCTCATACTTATAAGGCCAGAACATCGGAAGGAAAATCGCGGCCAGGGCGATCAGCAGAATAATGATCATGCTGACCACAGCGACTTTGTTCTTTAAAAGCCGCCGCATACCGTCCTGGAATGCTGTCGTGGACGGCCGCATTTTGACCAGGTATTCCTTCTCGCTCTCTGTTGCCGGGATAAAATCCTCCATCTTGTAATGATCCATTACATGCATGGAAAACTTCTTGTTCGTCTCTCCCATAACTGAATGCCTCTGTTTTCTAAAATGTAGTCTGAAGTGGCCTCGGATCCTGCCGCTGATCAGTCGAATGTGATCCGCGGATCCACGACCTTGTACAGCAGGTCACTGATCAGGTTCATGATGACGATCAGGCTCGCGAGGACGATCGTCGTGCCCATGATCAGCGTGTAATCACGGCCGGTGATGCTGTTGACGAATGCGCGGCCGATGCCGGGCACAGCAAAAATCTGCTCAACCACCAGCGATCCGGTGGTGATGTAGGCGATGGCCGGTCCCAGATAGGTGATGACCGGAATCAGCGCGTTCTTCAGCGCGTGGCCGAAGATGATCTTCATCCGCGGCACGCCCTTGGCCTTGGCCGTGCGGATGTAATCCTGCCCTAGCACGTCCAGCATGGACGAACGCGTCAGTCTGGTGATATAGGACATGGGATACAGCATCAGCGTGATCACCGGCAGCACCAGTCCCGCGCTGGTCGAGCCGTTCGCGGGGAACAGATGCGTTTTCACGGCAAAGGTGATCAGCAGCAGCGTTCCGATGATAAAGGAAGGCATCGAGACGAACGCCGTCGTCACGATCATGATGATGCGGTCAAAAAGCGTATTGCGGCGAAGTGCAGCCACCGAGCCGAGAACTACGCCCAGAATCGTAGCAAAAAACGCCGCAATCAGGCCGAGCTTCGCGGAGACCTTCATGCCGTCCGTGATGATGTCGATGACCATCCGGCCGCGCTGCTTCAGCGACGGACCCAGTCGGAAATGAATCACGTCGTTCAGGTACGTCGTGTACTGCACGAACAGCGGCTTGTCCAGGCCGTATTTCGCCTCCATTGCCGCCTGCACCGCCGGCGTGACGGCCTTCTCACTCGTGAAAGGCCCGCCCGGCACCGCGTGCATGATGAAGAACGTCAGCGTAATGACGACCCAGATGGTAAAAATCGCAAAGATGATTCGCTTGACAAAATACTTCAGCGTGGATGGATTCATACTACTCCTCCGGATTGTGAGACGGTGCTCTGTCCCCTCGTCTCATTTTTTT
>JAFTFP010000263.1 GCA_017449485.1 Lachnospiraceae bacterium | reverse complement strand
GGTTAATCTGGTTCATGCAGAACGCCTAGATGTTCTTACATTTATGGGGACAGAATTGCAATGCCATAGGCGGGAAGTGTCAGTACGCCGCCGCTCAGTGCCGCCTTCTCCCCGCCGGTTTCAAGTTCATCGGAAAGCACCGTGTATTTCGCTGCCGCTTCCTCAGAGAGTGTCAACTGAGTGCTCTCCTCGCCGGCGTTGATCGCGATCAGCACAGTGCTGCCATCATCGGTGGTCCGCTCGAAGGCGCCGGCCGTCTCTGTGCGCAGCTCCTTGATTTCCCGGGTCTTTCCGCGGGCGATTTCAGGATAGGTGTTCCGGATGCGGATCCCGTCCCGGACGTAACTCCACACAGATGCCGGATCGCCGATCTGCTCGGAAAGAGAGCCGAATTTTGCCTGCTGCGGGTCCATGTCGGGCGGGCCCTGGCACATGCCGGGTGCTTCGGGATCGCTCTCCCAGGGCATCGGGGCGCGCTTGTTCTCATCTTTGCCGGAGCCCTTCAGGCCCAGCTCTTCGCCGTAGTACAGGAAGGCATTTCCTGTCATCAGCAGATTCAGTCCCTCGGCGAACTTGGTCTTCGTACCGTCGTCGTAGGCGTAGTAGCCGGTGCTGCGCGCCATGTCGTGATTTGTGTAGAACGGCGCGTTCACATAAGCGGTGTTATATTCCTGGAACAGCGCTTCCTCCGCCTCCATCGCCTCGATATACGCGCCCGGTCCGCGCGATCCGCGGACGACATTCGCGATGATTCCGTCCTGTCCGGCGAAGGCAAAATCGAACAGGGAGTCCAGACCGCTTCCGTAGTAGCGTGCGTAAACCTGCTGGCTCTCCCAGGCCTCGCCGACCAGATAGACTTCCGGATTGACCGCCATCGCTGTGTCAACGAACCAGGACAGGAACTGAATGCTGTCCTCATGACTGTCTGTGAAATAAGAAGTCACCGCGTCCAGCCGGAATCCGTCCACTCCTTTTTCCAGCCAGAAGCGGATCACCTGCTCGAGTTCTCCCCGGACAGCCTCGCTGCCCAGATTCAGGTCAGGCATGCCGGACCAGAACCGCGCCTCATAGAACCAGCCAGTGTCGCCGAGCGGCTCATAACCCGCCTGCTTTGTGTCTGAGAAATTGTAATAATCAAGATACGGGCATTCCTTTTCCAGGTCTTCTGCGGTTTCCGGCAGGCCTTCCGCCGGCGTATGTTCAGCAAGATACTCCGCCGCAGCCATAAACCACGGATGCTCCGTCGATGTATGGTTGACAGGAAGATCCAGAATCAGGCGGATGCCCCGCTCATGACAGTCAGAAAGCAATTCGTCAAAATCTGACATCGTCCCATATTGCGGATCGATCGCCTCGTAATCTGTTACGTCATATTTGTGGTAGGTCGGCGAGGGAAAGATCGGCATGACCCAGATCTGCGAGCAGTCGAGGTCTTCCGACGTCTGCGGATCGCCGTCGCCGATGTAGTCCAGCTTCTGCGTCAGCCCCTTGAGATCGCCGATGCCGTCCCCGTCGCTGTCACAGAACGAATAGACGAAAACTTCGTAGGTCGTGCGGTAATCGTCCGTGGGATATACCGCCGGCTTCTGCGGCGCGGCTTCTGTTTCCCGGGCTGCTGCTTCTGCGGATTCTGCTTCCGGCGCAGTCTGCACTTCTTCGGCTGCAGGTGCCTCCGGAGCTGATGCTTCCGGCGCAGCCTGTGCAGGTTTCTTCGCCCCGCAGGCGGCGCAGTTCAAGGCGAGTGCCAGTGCCCCTGCCAGCGCCAGTCCTCTTGCTGCAATCTCTCTCTTCTTCATCTTTACGGCCTCACTTTCTATTTGTGAAGCGGCACCTGCCATACACAGGCGGTCCGGATATTCTCAACCCGGCAAGCCCGGCCATTCACCAGCTGCGGCCATTCCTGCAGATAGACCTGCGTGTCCTCTGTGAGCGGCTCAATCTCCACCTGCGCATCCATTGCAAGCTGGGACGACGCATCCTGCGCATCCTGCCGACCCGCTTTCGCCAGGTCCGTGAGCTCGATCTCCCAGGCCTGACCGGTATAGAAATTGTCCGCGACCAGTTTCATGCCGTCTTTCACCAGCGGATTATCTGCTATATTTTCTGCGGCACTCACTGCAGCACTCTCCGCCGCATCCACCGCCTGATACAGTCCAGCCTTGTTTCCCGCGTAATCAATCAGAAGCAGTGCCGATACCAGGCTGGCTGCAACCTGCCCGGCATTCACCTGGGCATGAATTTCGTAAGAAACAGTCTGTCCGGAATTGGCCTGCTCAGACAGTTCCTTTCCAGAATTCATCCCATCGCATACATCACTCGTGATCTCGTTCCACTGAACCTGCACCGGCACATCATATTTCTGTGCGCTCTGATATTCTGCAAAAGCCTCACTGCCTGCAAACAGTGCAGATCTTGACGCAGTCTCTGCATCGCCGACAGAAACTTTCTCAAATCCGGCGGGGCAGAATGCAAGATCCGGGTAAATCTTAAAGCGAAGTCTGGCGCCGGCCTGACCTTCTGTCCGCAGAAGCAGGCTGATCTTTCCATCCGCGTCCGTGACGGCGTCCGCATCGCTGATCAGCAGATGCTCTCTGCCATCGATCACAATGCGGGAGGCATGCAGTGCCTCCTCTTCCGTCAGGGTGATGAGCTTCACCCCGGTCTCCCCGTAATCCGCTGTCTCCTCGCAGCCGCCCCGGCTGATCAGTTCCTCCACGCCTTCCAGGTCATAATGAACTTCCTTTTTCTGGATGCCCTTGGCATAGAATACAAAAGTGTTTTCCGCCTCTCCGTGACCTGCATCACCGCGGCCGGCATCCTGCAGAATGCACAGCGGCACCGCATTGGCGCTGCGAAGGGTAAGTTCCGGGCTCAGCCGCAGATTGAAAGGATAGAAGAAGTAGTCTCCGTCCCGGACATCCTGTGTGCCGAAATCGGCGAGAATCTGTGTGCCGTCCGCACCGGCATCCGCAGCCTGATCCGCACTGCTGCCTTCACCCGAACCTGAATATCCATACGCCCGCAGCGGTGCGGCCATATGCTCCGCCATCTTGAATCGGCGCTGATAGTTGTTGACGAAGAAGAAACCGGCCGGTGCCGTTTCAGGTCCTTCCACGCAGCGCACAGCCGTGCGCAGGGAGGTGAAATCATCCGCATCCGCCGCATTGCCCGGCTGTGGAACATACTTCGTCCTGCACAGCAGCTCTTCATAGTCATGCACAAAATACGCCAGCATGCGGATCCGCCGGAAGGTATCTGTGATCTGGCCGTACTCCCGCAGCGGTGCGTTGAAATCGTAGGAGCGCACCGGCAGATCGTTCGGGTAGCCGGTTTCCCGCGACTCCTGCAGCGTCGTCAGTCTTCCCTCCGGATTGGTCCCGCCGTGATACATGTAGTAGCCCAGCAGGTTGCAGCCGCTGCCCAGCTTGACCATGGACATCGCCGCAATATCATCCGCCGAGGCGATCGGTCTTCTGTGTCCTGTCACCTGCAGGCCGCCGCCCAGCTCCGCCGTCAGATACGGGAAGCGGTTCATGTCAAAGGTGATGCCCTCACCCAGACCGTAGTCCGACCCGATGCCGTGATCGTTCCGCTCAGCTGTGAACACATAGTTCGCGCTCGGCTCGATCTCCGTCGTCCGCTGATCCCAGGGCGCCTCGCAGTAGCCGCCCATCACCGGCAGCATGCCGCCGGTCACAGCGCCGCCCCAGCCCGTCGCCGTGTAGATCGGCACATGATAGCCGATCTCCTGCGCGACGCGGAACAGTGTCACCATGTGCATCTCGCCCTCGTCGCCCACAAGACCGCCGCAGTGACCGAATTCATTTTCGATCTGTACGCCGACTACCGGTCCGCCGTCCTTTAAGAACAGTCCCTGAACCTGCTCGTAAACCATCTTGTACCAGCGGTACACCTCCCGCAGATAGGCGGGATCATTGGAGCGCAGGCGCAGGGCTCCGCTTTTCTCCAGCTCCACCATCCAGTCCGGGAAGCCGCCGTTTCGAACCTCGCCGTGAACCCACGGCCCGATGCGAAGGATGCAGTGCAGGTCACATTTTGCCACGAGCTCCAGAAAAGCCCGCAGATCCTTTCCGCCGGTCCAATCCGGCTCGCCCTTTACTTCTTCGTGATGAATCCAGATGCTGTAGCAGGAAACCAGATCCACGCCGCCTGCCTTCATCTTCAGCAGCTCCGCCTCCCAGCGCTCTGCCGGCACACGGCTGTAGTGAATCTCGCCCATCACCGGAAACCAGGGTTGCCCGTCCACGGTGAGATACTGCCTGGTAAATCCGATGCTGCTGGTGCTTGTCAGTTTTTTCACGTAAATCTCCTCTTAAAAAGCCGGCACCGGATGGTCCTCCCGGATTTCCGATGTCGGCTCTGTTTTTATGTTGTACTTTCGCGCAGGATGATCTGGTAATTTCGCAGGTGCTGGTTCTGCACCGGTTCGCCCCGGATCAGCTTCAGCAGGGTCTGTGCCGCCACAAAGCCGAGCTTGGTGTCGTCGATATCAATCGCCGTGACCGCCGGCACGGAGTGGGCCAGGAAGCCGCTGTCATAGAAGGAAGCGAGTTTAAAGTCCTCCGGAATCCGGATTTCCTTCTCCCGGCACTGGGCCAGCACCGCCTCCGCCAGCTTCTCATCCATGCAGATGATGCCGTCAGCGTGCTCCTGCAGGGCTCTCGTCAGAATCTCCGGAATCAGACCGCGGATTTCCGTGTCGTAGTAGATCCAGGATTCCTCCGCCTTAAGCCGAGCTCTGCGGAAGGCTTCACGGAAGCCCTTCGCGCGCGTCTGCGAGATGATGTTCTGCTTCTCGCCGCCGGCCAGCAGCAGCTTCCGGCAGCCTTTGGCGATCAGAATCGAGGTCAGTTCGCTGCAGGCGCCCAGGTGATCATTGTCCACCTGAACCACCTCCGGATCCGGACAGGTCCCGATGACAACGAAGGGAATGCCGGATTCCTTCAGATATTTCATGCACATGTCGTCGACCAGCGAACGGGTCAGGATCACGCCGTCCACCTTGTGGTTTTCCACAATGCGCCGCAGGTTCGTGACGTCGTCGCCGTTCACCATGGAAAGCAGTATGTCATAGCCGTTTTCCGCGGCAACTTCGCTGATGCCGAGCATGCACCGGTGAAAATATGTCAGGTTGAAGATCTCATATTCGATCGGGCAGACCAGTCCCAGATTAAAGGTGCGCTGTGCTGCCAGACTCTGCGCCACCGCATTCGGTTTGTAATTGTGTTCCTGGATGTACTCCTGCACCCGCGCCCGGGTCCCCTCGCTGATCCGGCCTTTGCCGGAGATCGTTCTGGAGACCGTTGTCTTCGAGACGCCAAGTGCCTGCGCAACATCGTCAATGGTGATGGTGCTCATTCTGCCTAACCTCAGTCAACTCAGTCTGTGACAATCGCTGTGCTGCTTAACCCTTGACAGCACCGCCGGTAACACCTTCGACATAGTACTTCTGCAGTGCCATGAACAGGATTGTGACCGGGATCGCAACCAGGATGCCGCCTGCGCAGAATCTTGTGAAGTATCCCTGATAGTCATTGGTCCAGACCCAGCGCGTCATGGCGACGGCGACGTTGTAGCTCTTGTCGTTTCCGAATGCCACATAGGAAGCAAAGATGTAATCGCACCAGGGTGCCATGAAGGCAACCAGCGCGGTGTAGATGATGATCGGCTTGGACATCGGAATAATCATTTCAAAGAAGATCCGGGCACGGGTTGCGCCGTCGATTCTTGCCGCCTCATCCAGTGCCTTCGGAATCGTGTCAAAATATCCCGTGCAGACGTAGTATCCCATACCGGAGCTGGCCACATACACCAGGATCAGTCCGGGCACCGCGCCGGCCTGGGTCAGGCCGAACTGCTTGAGCAGGAAGTACAGGCAGATCATCGTCAGGAAGCCGGGGAACATGCCCAGGATCAGCCAGAACCGCATCAGCAGCTCTCTGCCCTTGAAACGCATTCTGGACAGGGCGTAGCTGACGCACAGCACAATGATGGTCTGCAGAATCGCTACGATGATCGCGATGATGACCGTGTTCTTATACCAGATCAGGTAGTTGGTCTCTCCGGAGAGGAGGAACCGGTAATTATCCAGCGAGAATTTCTTCGGGATGATGTAGTTGACCATGCCGCCGTATTCCGACGAGTAGGAGCGGAAGCTCTGCATGATCAGGCCGAAGAACGGAAACAGCCAGATAATGCTGATCAGAATCAGCAGTACATAGGAGATGGCATTTCCGATCGCTCTTCTTTTCGACATGGAAGCGTATTTCTTATCGTTCATTACTGGAAGCCCTCCTCATCTTTAACGGACGGAAGCATGTTGTAAACCACCAGGGATACAACCGCCGTCACCAGGAATACCATGATACCGATGACTGCAGCCATCTTGTAGTTGGTATCGGTGACCGTCATCTTATACAGCCAGGTGACAAGCAGGTCTGTGTAGCCTGCGTTGCCGGTCAGCTTCATTGACTGCGGACGGCCCTGCGTCAGCAGGTAAATGACATTGAAGTTATTCAGGTTATTGGTGAACTGGGTCAGCAGGAACGGACCGGTGACGAACAGCATGTACGGCAGCGTGATGCTCCAGAACATCTGGAAGGGGTTTGCGCCGTCGATTCTTGCGCTCTCATACAGGTCCTCCGGAATATTCATCAACAGTCCGGTTGCAATCAGCATCAGGTAAGGAATACCGACCCAGATATTGACGACGATAATTGTGATTTTGGCGAGCGTGGGATCTGTCCAGAACGGAATCGGGCTGGTGATCCACCCCCACTTCATCAGGTATGCATTGACAATGCCGTCGCTGGCGAACATCTTCATGATGTACAGGAGCGACACAAACTGGGGAACCGCGATGGTCAGAACCAGGATGGTTCTCCAGAGCTTCTTGAACTTAATGCCCTTCTTGTTGATCAGCATTGCCACGGCCAGGCCGAGGAAGTAATCAATGAAGGTGGCGAAGAACGCCCAGATCAGTGTCCATGACAGGACGGTCAGAAAGGTTCCGGCAAAACCTGTCGATCCGAAGGAAAACAGGTTCCGGAAGTTCTCGAGGCCGACCCAGGTAAACAGATTGGTCGGCGACTGATGATTCGCGTCATAGTTGGTGAAGGCGACGCAGATCATGAAGATAATCGGCAGAACCGTGAATACGAAGATGCCCAGACACGGCAGCGTGAGCAGTGTTTTGTCAAAATTCTCATCCAGCAGGGAAGCCAGGAACTTCTTGTTGGAGGCAAGTGCCTTCCCCTCCTTCAGTGCGGTCTCCTCACGCAGATTCTCGCGGATGTTCATCCGCCAGACCAGGATGATTGCTGCAATAATGATGATGGTCAGGATACCGAACAGCAGGATCATGAAGCTGTTGTCGCCGTAAACGGTTTTTCTTCCCACCTTCTGTGTCGCAACAGTTCCAAGTGTGGAAAACTTGGACAGGTACTTGCCGCCGAAGCCGATCATATACCAGATAAAGAGCAGCTCCAGAATCAGATACCCCAGACCTTTAAAGATCTGTCCGCGCATCAGCGGGCCAAAGCCGAAGATCAGGTAGGACAGCTTCGTCTTCCAGTCTCCTCTGACAAATGTCGTTCCGATTTCGGCGATATCTCTTCCCACGGCAGCAAATGCATTTGTGGATTGTTTCTCTGTGTTTGCGGCCATTCTCTCACCCCCTTTTGTGTTACATAAGACTTGCTTTTCAGATAACATGAGCCGGCAAAGGAGTCTTCGCCGGCTCATGAAAGAAACATTGACGCAGTTTAATTATTTCGCGTAGGAAATGCAGGTATCCTGGAAGGTCTGCAGTGCCTTCATGATGTCCTCATCGCTGCTGTCAGCAGTCAGGTTGCCCTGAATGACATCGTCGCCGAGGCCGGTTGCCAGGCTCCAGTAGTCGCCGGGATACTGACCCTGCGGGATGGTGAATGCAAGCTGCTCAGCCAGAGCAGACAGTGCCTCGTCAGCCTTGACAGCCTCAGACTGCTGTGCATTCAGGTTGGACGGACCCCAGCCAACGGTCTCATATCTCATGATCTGAGTCTCTTCGCCAGCCAGATAAGCTGCCAGTGCGTCGCAGGCATTCAGCTTGTCCTCATCGGTCTGCGGCTTCACGCCCAGAAGCTTGAATCCGCCGAAGCCGGAGAGCTGATAGGTATTGCCGTCATCGCCGACAAAGCTCGGAAGCTTCGCGCATGCGAAGTTGTCGCCGAAGAGTTCCTTGACTGTGCCGGAATCCCATGTGCCGTCTACGATCGCTGCCAGGTTGGTTGCCTCACCTGCTGCAGAACCGTTCTGGAAAGCCGGGGAGCTCGCGAGCTTGATGATCTCCTTCATTGCGACCAGACCCTTGTCGGAAGCGTAGTCAACGTTGGCAGCGGTGAAGTTGCCTTCGTTGTCGGTCTCATACTCAAGCGTGCAGCCGGTGCCGAAGAAGAATGCGGTCTGATACCAGCCGGAGTTGATTTCCATGTAGAAGTTCTTTCCTGCTGCTTCGCAGTCTGCCAGGATCTTATCCAGATCGGAAGGATCTGTGACAACGCTCTTGTCATAGTACAGGAAATAGCCGTTGTCGGAGGTCAGCGGATATGCATAAAGGGTATCGCCGACTGTTGCTGCTGCGACAGATCCGGGATCATTCTCAGCCTTGACCGCCTCGGCGTTCTGAGGAGCGACCTCTTCCAGAGCACCTGCGGAAACCAGACGAGCGATCTGGTCCTGTGCGAATGCGAAGATATCCGCGCCGGCCTCAACGTCCGTGATCATGTTGCTGGCTGCATCGCCTTCACCGACAGGCTCAACCGTTACGGTGAATCCGGAGAACTCCGGGTTGGCTTCCATGAAATCAGCAACTCTCTGATTTGTGAACTCAACAACGTTATCTGCAACCCAGACCTTGATCTCGCCGGTTGCATCTGCGTTGATTTCCGGCGCCTCTACTGCAGCCTCTTCAGCCGGAGCTTCCTCAGCCGGAGCCTCCTCTGCTGCCGCTTCCTCTGCCGGAGCTTCCTCAGCCGGAGCAGCCGGAGTGGAAGAACCGCAGCCGATCAACAGTGCGGAAGTCATAACGCCTGCCATCAGTACAGATAAAACTTTCTTTTTCATCTTTTTCCTCCTGTAAAAATCTGTGAACACTGTTTGCCGTGTTTCCCGCATCTTTGTTCAGTGCAGGCAGGAAAGCCCTCCCTGCGCTATGAGCCCCCGGAAGCACAGATTATGCCCGTGTGCCGCAACCGGTTGCTCAACTCAAATTATGAACTTCGGCCGTATTTTGGTCAACCTGCTATCTTTCACAAAAAAACAGGTGGGAATTTGTGCAAATTTCCCACCTGTTTTCTCTGTTTTAGTTCTGGCTGATTTTGTTTCGCGCAAACGGTTGCTCGTTTTTCTGCTTCTATTCAGGTCCTCTGAACGGGCTGCACATCTGCCGATTCTGCCGTTTTCTGAGGCGGCAGCTCTGCGCGCTGTTCTGCTGCGGAGGATTGCTGCGCGGTCTGCTCTGCGGCGGCAGCAGCGATCTGCTCGGGTGTCGCCGCCGGGAAGGTGATGGTAAAGCGGGTTCCGAAGTCCTGCCTGGAGACTACGTCGATGCTGCCGTTATGGGCATCGATGATCCATTTCGCGATGGAAAGGCCCAGACCCGTTCCGCCGGTTCCCCGGTCCCGCGCCTTGTCGGATCGGTAAAAGCGCTCGAAGATGTGCTTCGTATCCTCGGCGGACATGCCGATGCCTTCGTCCTGAATCACATACGAGACCTTCTGTCCGCTGCTTCTGACTGCCAGAAGAATCCGTCCCTGCGGCTCCGTGTACTTGGCCGCGTTCTGCAGGAAGATCCGGATCGACTGCTTGATCATGGACGCATCGCCGTACACCAGTGCCTGCACCGGCGGATCGCCCGGCTCGAATTCATAGACATGCTCCTGATCGATCATCTCGGACTCGACAGCCGCTTCCTCAATCACGCCGGTCAGGTCAAAGACTTCCTTGTTCAGCGTGTTGCGGCCGCTGTCGCCGCGCGCCAGGAACAGCAGCTGTTCCACCAGGTTGTGCATATGCTCCGACTCATTGCGGATCGACGTGATGCCCTCCTGCAGAATCTCGGGGTCGGTTTTGCCCCAGCGGTCCAGCATGTCGGCATAACCCTGGATGACTGCGATCGGCGTGCGCAGCTCGTGGGAGGCATCGGAGACAAAGCGCACCTGCTGCCGGTAGCTGTCCTGCATTCTGCGCAGCAGGCCGTTCAGTGCCGTCTCAATACTCTTTAAATCGTCGTCGCCTGTGGAAATCTTCAGGTCGCCGTTCTCATAGGTATTGTCCGCGGATGCATTCCGGATCGCCTCCTCGAGGTGCTCGAGGTTGCTGGTGTCCAGCGGAATCGCAGAAAAGGCTTCGGCCTTCTGGGCGAGCTCATCCAATGGCCGGAGCTTGCGCCGGTATTTGCCCGTTCCGAACAATTCAAAGAACAGATCGAGCGCCTGCACGCTGAGGATGACCGTAAACAGCATGACCGTGCCGTACTGCCACTGCCGCACATCCTCGTCCTCACTCATCCGCGTGAGTGATTCCGGCGTGACGCGGTAGTTTTCCACGGTGCCGTCCTCCAGCTCCAGGGTCAGCTCCACATACTCCTTGTTCGTCGTGACGCTGGCGTCCGCAATTTCCTCTGTCCGCTCGGGCCAGCGGGTCACCATCACAGTCAGCAGAATCACCAGCGTCACGCCGATCACCAGATCCAGAAACAGAAAGCTTCCGAATTTGCCAAACCAGACGCTGCGGTGAATGCCCCTCGCGATGGAGCGCGTACGCTTGCGTATTTTAGAACGGCCGGCTGCGGCCGCATTTTGCTCAGAGTGGTTCTTGCTCATCTTGATCTTACTTCTGGTCCAGGTCTTCCCGGATGACATAGCCCACGCCGCGGACGGTGCGGATCAGATTGATGCCGTAGCGGTCGTCGATCTTGGTCCGCAGATAGCGCACGTAGACGTCGATGACATTGGTCTCGCCGACATAGTCGTAGCCGCAGACCTTCTCGATCAGACGCGCGCGGTCCATGACGATATTCTTGTTCTCCATCAGGGCCTGCAGCAGCAGGAATTCGTGATTGGTGAGATAAACCGGCTCGCCGTTCACCGTCACTTCGTGCCGGTCCTCGTCCAGCGACACCGGGCCGATCTCGATGCGCGCGCCGCGGGACTTCTCGTCGCCCTCGTGATGCCGCTCCGCCACCCGGATCCGCGCCAGGAGTTCTTCGATGGCAAAAGGCTTCGTGATATAGTCATCCGCACCGGCGTCCAGCCCGGACACCTTGTCCATCACCGCATCCCGGGCAGTCAGCAGGATGACGGGCGTGCTCTTCTGCTGGCGCAGACGCCGCAGCACCTCGATCCCGTTCAGCCCGGGCAGCATCACATCCAGGAGGATCAGATCATAATCCTCCTGGAGTGCCATATCCAGACCTGTGCGGCCGTCCGGCGCCTTCTGCACCTCATAGCCTTCGTGGATCAGCTCCAACTCTACAAATCTGGCAATTTTCGCTTCATCTTCAACAATCAGAATCCGGCTCATACTTTCCTCTTTAGTTTAATTCTGGTCCGTGCCGCTGTTTCCCCGGTCCGTTCTGCGCAGGTGATAGTGGCAGCCCATGAACAGTCCGAACAGGATCACGCAGATGCTGATGGGCGTCGCCGCCAGGAAGATCAGTACTGCGATCAGTACGGGAATGCCGATCAGCTCCTCGCCGTGGCGGTCTGCGCAGAAGTTGGTCTTCACGCTGGCCTCCAGAATCGCGCACACCCAATCCCAGAAACGGCGGATCTCCGAGCGGATCTCCTCGCCATTGCGGCTTCTGCGCTCCTCGCGCTCTCTGCGGCGTGCCTCGCGCTCTGCTCTTCTGCGGCTCTCTTCCTCGCCGATCACATCACCCTTAAGCACTTCGTTTGCCGCCTGCTCCTCGGACGGAGCATCTCCGGTGGAGTAGTAAGCGGTCTTCGTTTCCTCTACCTTCTTCGCTCTCTCAAGCCAGATCACGGCATCCAGGATCTCTCCGCCGTTCGCATCAAGGGCTGCGCGCGCATCTGCCTCGCTGGCTCCTGTCTTCTCCATGATTTTAGCAATTTTTTCAAAATCAGTCATTTCTTTCTCCTTCCTCTTTCCGGTATCTCCCGGCTCTTTCAGCGCGGCGCCCTGGGGGTGGGCTGTCCGGCTCTGTTATCTGTCAGCATCTGTATACTATCACCGGAAAATGAAAGAAAAATTGAACGTAAATTAAAAAAAGATTAGAATCCGCTGCTTCTTTCATGAAAGTGCAGCATGCCTCACCGCTCTGGAATCACAATGACGGCGCGCTCCTTCTGCTCCCTATGCCGCTGCTCCACAAGATCCCGGTCGTAGTCCACGACGCCGTGCCCGTCCCAGGGATCATTGAAAATCAGCGTGTCCTTGTCCGTATCGTACCCCACGAGCAGCATGCAGTGCTCGTTGCTGGTCCATTCAAAGCGCCTGCCGTCCGGGAGCGTCCACCAGGGGCCTCTATACGAAGGCTTTAAGTCGATGCAGCTCCAGTACAGCACCGGCAGGCCGTCATCGATCTGTTCCCGGAGCAGCTGCTGCGTGGAAATGCCGGTGGCATCCTGCGCCTGCCAGCGAACTTCGCCGGATGCAGCCTCTCCCTGCGTGCCGGATTTTGCCTGGTCAAAATAGGAATTCAGGGCTTTCACGATGACGCCCGGATAGCAGCCGAAGGACTCCGGGTCATAGGGACTTCCGGCAAAATATGAATCGGGGTCAGGACCCGTCCCGTCTCCCATGGGCATCATCGGCAGGTGGTCGCGTATGAATTCGTCCACGGTCACGGAAAAGCCGAGGGCCTGAAGCAGCATGACCGACGAGACGCTTTCGCATCCCGTCGGCCAGTTCTGTGTCTGATCGATATATGGAACTTCAATGATTTTTCTCATAGCAGCTCAGTTCGCGCCGGATTTCTTCTTCACCTTTGTCGAGACGGTCTCCGCCTGCTTGCCGGTGTATTTGCCGATCTGGCGCAGGGTGAAGGCGAGAATCAGGACGCACAGGATCAGGGTCAGCCACCAGTTGCGGGTGAAGCCCGAGATGATGTAGCCGATGGCGCTGACTGCGATGACGATGCTGGCGTACTGCATCTGGGTCTGCACGTGATTGATGTGGTTGCTCTGTGCGCCGGCCGAGGCCATGATGGTCGTGTCGGAAATCGGCGAGATGTGGTCGCCGCAGACCGCGCCCGCCAGGACCGCAGAGACGGCGATGATCATCATCTTCTCGTCTGTCATCTGGAACATGGAGACCACGATGGGAACCAGGATGGAGAAGGTGCCCCAGCTGGTGCCGGTGGAGAACGAGATGAAGATCGAGACCAGGAAGACCGCCAGCGGCACGATGGCCACAAGGTTGCCGGACAGATTCAGATTGCCGGTGACGAAATCGCCGATACCGAGCTGGTCGCTGACGCCCTTCAGCGTCCAGGCCAGGGTCAGGATCAGGATCGCGGGCGTCATCATTTTGGCGCCTTCAGGCAGTGCGCCCATGAAGTCCTTGAAGGAAATGACCTTGCGGGGCAGGTAAAGAATGCCGGTGAAGATCACGGTGACCATGGTGGAGAAGATCAGGGAAATCTCAGCATCGCAGCCCGCGAAGGCGTCCACCACGTTGGTCGCGCCGCCCAGGTAGCCGGTGTAGATCATGGCGCCGATGGCTGTGACGATCATGACAGCCATGGGCAGGATCAGGTCCATGACCTTGCCCTTGTCAGATTCCATGGCCTTCTTGTCTTCCTCGGCCAGAGCTTTGAATTCCTCGCCGCCGGAAGTGAACAGGTCGCCGTTTTCTGCGTTTCTTTCATGTTTTGCCATCAGGCCGAAGTCAATGTTGTTGGCGATGATGAAGAAGACCATGAACAGGGTAAGAAGCGCGTACAGGTTGTAGGGAATGGTGCTGATGAAGAGCTGGAAGCCGTTCATGGTGCCGCCCTCCGGCACGTAGGAATTGACCGCGGCGGCCCAGCTGGAGATCGGTGCGATGATGCACACCGGCGCTGCCGTCGCATCAATGATATAAGCAAGCTTTGCGCGGGAGACCTTATATTTGTCGGTGACCGGACGCATGACGGAGCCGACCGTCAGGCAGTTGAAATAGTCGTCGACGAAGATCAGCACGCCCAGGAGCGAAGTCGCAAGCATCGACTGCTTCTTGTTCTTCAGCCGCGTGCTCGCCCAGCGGCCGTATGCCGCCGTGCCGCCGCAGCGGGACATCAGAACGATGATCATGCCCAGAAGCACGTCAAAGATGACGATGTTCAGGTCCATGCTGTCGGTCATCGTGGTGAACAGCGTCGTGAACGCATTCCACGGGTGGAACCCCGTGACCATCATCGCGCCCAGCGCCACGCCGCAGAACAGCGACAGATAAACCTCCTTCGTGATCAGCGCCAGCAGAATCGCGACCACCGGCGGGATCAGTGACATCCAGGTACCGTAAAACATAGCTTCTCCCTCCTCACTTGTTGAAAGCTTTGTTTACATGATACTACCCTTGTTTTTGGGGTTGTATACTATAATACACTTCCTGTCGGTTGAAATACAACAAAAAAGTGAGACGGTGCTCTGTCCCTTCGTCCCATTTATTACAAAGTGGGACGGTGCTCTGTCCCCTCGTCCCACTTTGCAGTACAATAGAATCAAATTCAACTCATTATAAATGATAGAAATATAAATGATAGAAATAAAAAATAGATGAAGGGGGAACGAGTCATGACGTATCAGGAAGCTGCTGCGAAGTATCGTGAAAATCCGACGCCGGAGGTGCTGGAAGAGCAGGTGCAGGCGCTGGTGTCCGAGCTGACGCTGAAGGAGAAGATCTACATGCTGTCGGGGCACACGGTGGCCCAGACCTCACGGGATGCGGTCAAGACGGGCCGGGCTTACAATGTGTCCTCGCTGCCGGCGGGCGGCTGCAGACGGCTGGGCATTCCGCCCGTGAAGTTCACGGACGGCCCGCGGGGCGTCGTGATGGGCAACTCCACCTGTTTCCCTTCCGCCGCGCTGCGCGCGTCAACTTTTGACCCGTCCCTGGAATACCGGATCGGCACCGCCATTGCGAAGGAAGCCATCGCGCAGGACGCGAATCTGTTCGCGGGTGTGTGCATCAATCTCGCCCGGAATCCCCGGTGGGGCCGCACACAGGAAAGCTACGGCGAGGATCCCTTCGTGCTCGGCGAGTTCGGCAATGCGCTGGCCAAGGCCGTCCAGGATAAGGGCGTCATCGCCTGCGTGAAGCATTTTGCCCTGAACAGCATGGAGGACCTGCGGTTCTACGTTGACGTCCACATCGACGACCGCTCCCTGCACGAGGTCTATCTGCCCCACTTCAGGAAATGTGTCGACGGCGGCGCGCTCTCCATCATGGGCGCCTACAACCGCTACGAAGAATATCACTGCTGCGAGAGCAAAAAGCTGCTCACGGACATTCTGCGCAAGGAATGGGGCTTTGACGGCTTCGTCATGAGCGACTTTGTCTGGGGCGTCTACAACGCGGAGCACAGCCTGCGCGCCGGCCTCGATCTGGAAATGATGTTTACGATGAAATATTCCGAGGCGAACATCCGGAAGTGCTTAAACAAAGGCCTGATCAACCCCGAGCACCTCGACCAGGCCAACGCCAACATCATCCGCACGCTCCTGCGCCTGGAGCCGGATATCGTGCCCCAGGAGCGCACCGTCATCGGCTGCAGTGCCCACCGCGCCCTCGCGCTCGAGGCCGCCGAGAAGGGTATGGTTCTGCTGGAGAACAACGGCCTGCTGCCGCTCTCGACGGACAATTCCCTTGTGGTCTGCGGCAGCTTTGCCGATGTCGCCAACACCGGCGACCACGGCTCGAGCCGCGTCTATGACCGGAAAATTGTCACGCCGTATCAGGGCCTGAAGAAGGTCTTCGCAGATGTCACCCTCGCCGGCTGCTCCGATGAAGGCCTGAAGAAAAAGGAAGATCCGGTGCTGCCGGACAACGCTTCTGTCGTGGGCACCGCGGCGGACATCGCCGTCGTCTGTGCCGGTTTCGACTATCGCACCGAAGGGGAATATTTTGTCAATACCAGCTACAAGATCAATGAAAAGCCGAAGAACGCCGGAGGCGACCGCCTGTCGCTGCGCCTGTCCCGCGATGACACCACGCTGATCAAGGAACTCAAGCGCGCCGGCAAGAAGGTCATCGTCGTCCTCTACTCGGGCAGCGCCATTCTCATTGACGAGTGGAAGGATTTTGCCGACGCCATTATCATGAACTACTATTCCGGCTGCGAGGGCGGCACTGCACTTGCTCATCTTCTCACCGGCCAGGCCAACTTCAGCGGCCGTCTGCCCTTTACCGTCGCGCAGAAGGAATCTGACTATCCGGACTTCAAGTTCATTGGCCAGCGGCCCTATGTCATCGACTACGGCTACTACCACGGCTACACCCTGCTCGACAAGGTCGGCAAGCAGCCTGCGTATCCTTTCGGCTACGGCCTGAGCTACACCACCTATGAGATCACCGATGCCGCTGTGTGCCTGAAGACACCTGAGTGCAGCGCCGAGGCTGCGGAAGTGGAGACATCCGGGCAAAATCCGGCTTCTCCCGAGGTCGTCGTCACCTGCCGGGTCGCCAACACCGGCAGCGTCAGCGGCGCTGAAGTCGTACAGGTCTACATCGGCAGCAAGGACGCGCAGCCCGCGCCCGATGAAAGCTATGCCCGCGGCCCCGTCCCGGAAAGCGACCGGCCCATCCGCCTTCTCAAGGGCTTTGCCCGCGTCGAGCTCGAGGCCGGCGAGACCAGGGACGTCACCATTACCATCCCGGCGGATGAACTGCGCTTCTGGCAGCGCGGCGAATGGATCCTCGACAAATCCTATGTGGTTTATGTCGGAAAGAACGCAGCGGACCTTGCCGCTGTCGGAGAAATCACCTTCTAAGTATTCGTGAAATAAAATGAGACGAGGGGACAGAGCACCGTCCCATTTTCAGAAATTTCTGAAAATGGG
>JAFTFP010000262.1 GCA_017449485.1 Lachnospiraceae bacterium | reverse complement strand
TGATATAGCCCACCATGCCGGCGGAAAGCTCCTCACAGGGAATGAACTGGCCAGCGCCGAAATAACCGACCTCCACCACTTCCTCCACCGCTTTGATGGCCATCATGCGGATCTTCGTCCCCTTTCGCACCGTGCCCTCCATAATGCGGCAGAACACGATCACACCCTTGTAGGAATCGTACAGCGAATCAAAGATCAACGCCTGAAGCGGCGCATTGGGATCTCCCTTTGGTGCCGGGATCTTCGTCACGATCTGCTCCAGCACCTCCTCGATGTTGATGCCGTTTTTCGCGGAAATAAGCGGCGCATCCTGGGCTTCGATGCCGATCACATCCTCAATCTCCTCGATCACGCGCTGCGGCTCTGCGCTGGGCAGATCGATCTTGTTGATCACCGGGAACACATCCAGATCATGATCCAGCGCCAGATACACATTGGCCAGGGTCTGTGCCTCGATCCCCTGGGCCGCATCCACCACCAGGATTGCCCCGTCGCATGCCGCCAAAGACCTGCTGACTTCGTAATTGAAATCCACATGTCCGGGGGTATCGATCAGGTTGAAGATATATTCCTGCCCGTCTTCTGCCCGGTATATCAGGCGCACTGCCTGCGATTTAATGGTAATTCCACGCTCCCGCTCCAGATCCATGTTGTCCAGAATCTGGTCCTGCATCTCCCGGCTGGTCAGAAGGCCCGTCTTCTCAATCATTCGATCGGCCAGTGTGGATTTACCGTGATCGATATGCGCAACAATACAGAAATTCCGGATGTTCTGCTGTGCGTCTGAAACATTACTCATAAAAACTTATATTCCTTTCCTGCCTGTTTCCGGCCGGAGTTTACTGCTGAATCAGCGTAATTTTAGAGAGCAGAGGCATTCCCTTCTTTTCTCCCTTGAGGGCACCGATGAAGCCGATAAACCAGCAGACAACCAGGAAGATGCGGACGATCCATGCGATCTCATCAATGACGTCAAAGTCATCAAAGAAGGTCAGAAGGAGGTTGATCACGTCCAGTACCAGCAGCTGATTCAAGTGGAAGCGCAGCAGCGGATCCTTCCGGTCTCCTGCGAACCAGGCGATCAGCCATCCAATGATGCCGAGAAGATAAGCAACAATCAGGGCTGTCTTGGTCTTCATTTTCGAAGCGTCCTGCACGTAGGTGCCATCCTCATCATAGACATAGGCATTCTGCTGTGTGTAATCCTGCTGTTGCGTATAGACTTCCTGCTGAATTTCGTTATTCTGCTGGTACTGCGGCATCACCGGCACAACCGGCGGGACCGCCTGCTGTGTGGTCTGCTGCGTGCTGCTTTCAGGCTCAAACGGATTGTAATCCGGCGCCTTGGGTGCCTCCTGCGTCATCTGTGCAAAGGGATTCGAAGCTTCCTCGGCAGTCTGTGCGGCTGTCTCCTGTACGGCTTCATTCATCTGCGGTGCCTGTGAAACCGGCACAATCGGCGCCCCGCAATTAGTACAGAACTTTACACCATCTGCAATTTCACTTCCGCAACTGGTACAAAACATCTTTCCTGCTCCTTTCTGACTGCAAGTGTCCAGAACCCATCAAGCTTCCTTCTGAGCCAGAAGCTTCTTAATACTGACAATCCGTACGCACAGCGTAAACAGCTCCGCGGCTGTTCTCAGATCTTCCAGCGGCGGGTATGTGGGCGCGATCCGGATGTTGGAATCCTGAGGGTCTTTCCCATAAGGCCAGGTGGATCCGGCACCCGTCAGCTTGACGCCGGCCTTTAACGCGCTTGCAACAATCTCCTTCGCGCAGCCGGGCATTGCGTCGAAACTGATGAAATAGCCGCCGTTCGGCTTCGTCCACTCTCCGATGCCCAGTCCGCCCAGATTCTTCTCGAAGACTTCCTCGACCACCTCAAACTTGGGCCGGATAATCTCCGCATGCTTTCTCATATGCTCCATCATACCATGGATATCACCGAAAAAGCGAACATGCCGCAGCTGGTTCACCTTGTCGTGTCCGATGGTCTGACGCTTGAGCTGGTTCTTAATATCAACCAGGTTGTTATCTGATGTCGCCAGTGCCGCAATGCCGCTGCCCGGGAAGGTAATCTTGGATGTGGAAGCAAATTTGTACACCAGATCCGGATTTCCTGCCCGCTTACATTCTGCGAGAATCTCTACGAGATGATCCTGATTGACATCATACAGGTGATGGATGCCGTAAGCGTTGTCCCAGAAGATCCGGAAATCCTTAGCGGCGGGCTTTAATCTTGCGAAGCGGCAGACCGTCTCGTTTGAATAAGAATATCCCTGCGGATTGGAATACTTCGGCACACACCAGATGCCCTTGATCTTCTCATCCTCTGAGACCAGCTTCTCCACCAGATCCATGTCCGGTCCTGTCGGAGACATCGGCACCGGAATCATTTCAATGCCGAAATATTCAGTAATGGCAAAATGCCGGTCATAGCCGGGAACCGGGCACAGGAACTTGATGCCTTCCTGCTTGCACCAGGGAGTGCCGCCCATGATGCCGTGCGTCATGGCCCTGGCAACCGTGTCATACATGACATTCAGAGAGGAATTCCCGTAAATGATGATATTGTCCGGATGGTTTTCCATCATGTCGCCCAGAAGGACCTTAGCTTCGTAGATTCCATCCAGCACACCGTAATTTCGGCAATCCGTTCCATCTTCGCAGGTCAGATCCGCACCGGAATACAACGCGTCCATCATACCCATGGACAGATCCAGCTGTTCCCGGCAGGGCTTTCCCCGGGACATATCCAGCTGAAGCTCCATGTGCTGGTACCACTGGTACTCTTCCTTCAGTTGTGCCAGCAGCTGCTGCAGTTCCTCACGGCTCATCTCGGCATAGGGTTTCATAGCATTTACTCCTTTGAAATCGTTTTGTACACTTGTATACAATTATCAAAGGGGATTTTATCACACTTCCCTTGCCAAAACAATGCTCTGTTAAGGAATGTAATAGGCAAAACTCTGATCTTTTCTGAACAGGACCTGCTGCCCCGCTCGAAGGTATGGCTCATCATACCGGAAGATTCCGTCTTCATTCAGCGACTCATCATAGACACCGAAGCAGACATAGGCATAGATGGTCTGATCCTGCCGGGACAGAATCACCCGGTACATGGAGTCTGAAGCGCCCTGCTCCGCCAGATAAAGGACCACTTCCGATTGACCGTCTCCATCCAGATCTGAATAGTACTCCGAGTCTATTCTCAGATCGCCGGACATGTATTCATAAATGACGCCCTCTTTCAGAAGATCTGCATAGGGTCGTTTTCCTCTGGAATCCGCAAATCTGTCCATGCTGCAGATCACGACCGGTTCATCCGGATTTTGCTTCAGTTCCCGGTAAAAAGCCGGTTCCTTGGCCCATCCGCCAGTGTGTACGTCTCCCGACCCGCTCACGGCCGGTGCCCAGCGCTCGTACCAGTCAACCGGCAGCGTCATCTCCGGTTCAAACCCTGAGAGCGGAACAGCGTTTTCAACCAGATCATCCGGTCTGGTCAGATTGCTGTCCTCCGGCATATCCATCAGATTTTCCTCGATCAGGACATCTCCCTCAACCAGTGTGGTCCCCTTCAGGGTCCACTCAGAAATCTGACTGCTTCCCATATGCCCCCAGCTGGTAATCAGCCCATTCCGGTCCGGGACCGTCCACAATGTCATATGTCCCATACCAATCCGGTCCTCGCCGCTTTCTGTCTGAATTCTGCGCACGCTGCCGTTTCGGAAGGTATACAGCTCAGCGTTGTAATCCGCCTCACAGGTTCCCTGCTCCAGAATCAGCTCAGGAATGTCGTTCTTGTCAATGTCGTACAGGAACCATCTGTAGAATACTCCCGCGTAGTCTTCTTCATCCTCGGCAAAAACCGACCCGAGCCGGTAATCTGCCAGCAGATTCTTATAGGCCTCCTTCCAGGAATAAGCGCCCTCATAGCGATAGAAGGAGAACAGAACTTCGTCTTCATTCAGACCCAGCAGCTTTCCGAGTGCGCCATATCCGTTGTTGGCCTGAAGGAACTCCAGGACCTGGAACCCGTCCTCCTGATGTGCTGCGATCAGATAATCTCCGAGGGCATCGCCTTCCCCGATTCCCTGCGGAAGCTGATTAAGCGTATTCTGATCGTAGGAAGTGACACTGATCATATCCGGAGCGCTGGTGTCTGCTGTCAGAAGATGTCCGTATTCAAAGGAAATCTCCGAATTCTGATCCATGATCAGAATGTCCGCCATGCGATAATCTCTGACCGTCATCACCGCCAGAATTTCGCCGGTTTCCTCGTTCTCACACAGCCAGTTTCCTTCCAGGAAGCGGGCCAGCTCCGCCTCATTTCTCCAGTAGGGTCCTCTTCCTTCGGCGCTCAGATCATGTCCCGTAATATATCGCTGCAGCGGAATCCCGTCTGCATCCTCCATGTGCTTCCAGTTGTCGCTTCCGAACAGGTAATCGCCGTATAAAGAGCCGCAGGAAGCACTGATCCGGATGACCGGATACCAGGGCATGTTGATGTTCAGAACTGCGCACTCCCCCTGATTCAGTGTGAAGTCAGCCAGGGAGCGGTCCGGTCTGTAATTGCCCTCCTGCATCACAATATCTTCAAAAGTCGTCTGATCTACCATGCGCGAGAGCTGGATCCGCACATCATCCGTCTGCGCAGTGATCACCGCGTAATACCAGCCCATCGGTTCGTCCGACGGCAATCTTTCAATCTGGATTTTCTTTTCCGGCTTCAGCTGCGGTGCGCTTTCTTCATCTTCATAGAAGTCAATCGTGACCAGTGTCCTGGGGGCAGGAACATTGGCCCTCAGATTCGACACATAAACCCAGTCTCCATCTTCAATCCGCGCCGTCAGAACAAATT
>JAFTFP010000261.1 GCA_017449485.1 Lachnospiraceae bacterium | reverse complement strand
TGCTGAAACTTCTCTACAACCTGGTTTTCTATTCACCGGACAAGACTCAGAATATTGATACACATCTGGCGGACACGCCGCAGATGAACGAACAGAAAAGCCGGATCCTGGCCATGGTCGAGGAAGTGAGCCGGATTCCCTATGAAGAAGTCTTCATCCGCTCCTTTGACGGTCTGAAGCTGCGCGGGCGCTATTTCCATAACCGGGACAGCGCGCCGGTTCTCATCTGCTTCCACGGCTACCGCGGCACCCCGCTGCGGGATTTCAGCGGCGGCACCAGAGCCTACCTGGATCTGGGGTACAACCTGCTGATGGCCGAACAGCGCGCCCACTGCGGCAGCGAAGGCCACACGATCACCTTCGGCGTCAATGAGCGGCGGGACGCGCACGCCTGGGTCCGCTATGCGCAGGATCGCTTCGGGGCAGATCGTCCCCTGGCCCTCTGCGGCATCTCCATGGGCGCCGCAACTGTTCTGCTTGCCTCCGGGCTCGGCCTGCCGAATGCTGTGCGCGGCATCATCGCCGACTGCCCCTACACCTCTGCTTCCGCCATCATAAAGAAAGTCTGCCGGGGAGCTCATCTCCCCGCCAGACTTCTCTATCCTCTGATTGCCAGAAGCGCCCGCGTCTATGGAAATTTTGATGTAGAAGAGGCCGATGTCCTGGCGGCCGCAGCGCGCTGTCCGGTTCCGGTTCTGCTGGTACACGGCGAAGCAGATCACTTCGTGCCCTGCCAGATGAGCCGGGAACTTGCCGCTGCCAATCCGTCTAAAATCACACTGATGACCTTCCCGGGCGCGGGACACGGTCTTTCTTTCCTGGTGGACCGCCCCCGCTACGTCGCAGCTGTGACGGATTTCCTTAGCAGCATCTTCCGGAATTCTCCGGGCTCTGTCTGACCCTGCCCTATTCCGGATTTTGCCTGATGACGCTTCATGCCCTCTGATGATTTACTCGTTTACTGATTCTGTCTTCTTGCGTGCAGCTCGTCCCGTGTCTTCTCTACATGCTGACGGGTCAGCGGATAGCCGAACTGCAGCAGCAGGAACATGCACAGGTACATCACAAACGGCACGATGGTTGCCATATTGTAAATGCCCTCGTTGACCGCTGCTTCCTGCACGATCGCATCTTCTGCGGTGCTGTAGCCGATGGCTGCCAGTGCCAGAGATGCGCCGATGCCGGCCAGCGTCTGGCCGAGCTTGCGGAAGAAGGAGAAGCAGGCATAGGTTGTGCCCTCTTCACGGCGGTTGTGCAGAATCTCGTGATAGTCAATGACGTCCGTCACCATCGCCCAGACCTCCAGGGTAAAGAAGGAGAGCCCGAAGCCGCTGATAATTACGACCGCCAGGAACAGGTACGGATTGTGGGTGTGGAATATAAACAGCAGCAGATAGGCAATCGCAGCAAACAGACTTCCGAAGCCGCAGATTCCCTTCTTGCCGAACTTTCTCACGAGCTTGCCCATCAGCGGCATCAGCACCAGCATCGGCAGATAGGTCGCGATGGTCACCATGGAGAACAGGCCGGGCTTTCCGAAGTAATTCTTGAACAGATAGTTGAAGATGGTCTGGGTGTACATCGAACCCGAGATCAGCAGCATGGATGCCAGGCAGAGCGTGATGAAGGGGCGATTGCGGATCAGCTTCAGGAAGGTGCTGACCAGATGCTCCTTCTCCTTCTTCGGCGGCGCCGGAATATATTCATTGGTGAGCCGGAAGAAGAAGAAATAGATGATGACGCTTAAGACGGCCAGAATCAGGACGCCCCTGAAGAGCTTGTGCTCATCCAGATATTTTGCGCCGGAGGCTGCTGTGGAATAAACAAACAGCGGAAGCAAAATCTGGCTCAGCGCCGTTCCGAAGCCCGCGCCGAGGGAGCGGATGACAGACAGTGTCGAGCGCTCCTGCAGGTCGTCAGTCATTGCCGAGGCCATGGATCCGTAGGGGATGTTGACCGCCGTATACATCATGCCGTACAGAATGTAGGTGACGTAGGCGTAGATCAGATACTGCTTCTCGGACAGGCCCGGAATCCGGAAGAACGTGAAGATGAACGCGATGGCCAGCGGGAATGAGAACCAGAAGACATAAGGCCGAAAGCGCCCATATTTTGTCGGCTTCTGTGCATCGATCAGCGCGCCGCACATCGGGTCATTGATCGCGTCCCAGATTCTTGCCACCATCATCAGTACCGTGATGCTGGCCAGTGAGATATGCAGAATATCTGTGTAGAACATCTGCAGGAATGAGCCGATGGTGCCGAAGGTGATGACGCCGGCCATGTCACCCATCGCATAGCCCACATAATTCCTGGTCGGCAGTTTTCCAATCTGCGTATCCTTGTTTGACTGTGTCATTTGGTTTCCCCCCCTTAGTATATTTTTAGTTCATCTTACCAATCTGCATCAGTTCCTGATAACGCGGTGCGCCTTTCCGGATGAAAATCGGCGGCTCTCCCAGCGGTGCCGGTACACAGACTCTTCCGCCTGTATATTCTTCCCCTGTAAACAGGTGCACCCAGGTGTCCTCCGGCAGCCATACCGTCCACTCCTTCT
>JAFTFP010000260.1 GCA_017449485.1 Lachnospiraceae bacterium | reverse complement strand
CGCGGATTCATCAGAATTGCACAGTCAACACCGACGTTGGTCGGACTCTCCTGCACAAATTTCTGCCACCATGCGCGCTTGACGTTATTCTTCAGCTCGACGCCGAGATTTCCGTAATCCCAGGTATTCGAGAGTCCGCCGTAAATCTGTGAGCCGGGATATATGAATCCGCGTCCCGCACAGAGCGCGACAATCTTGTCCATCGTTTTTTCCATAAAAGCAGTCTCCTCTCTATATGCTTATTATTCCAGAATCAATACTGCCGGGTGCGACACGGAGGTATCTTCCGTTGCGACTGCACTCTGGCGATCGATAATGCTGACATTTGTTGAGGCGAATCGGATCTTCTCGTAAGTCCGGATCGCGATCGGCTGGGAAAGAATAATCACAGTCACATCATCCATATCTGTCGCAGCTGTGGCTGTGAGAATCTTGTTGGGATTCTCTGCAGAAACAGCGCCGATAAACAGATTGGTGTCATAGCCCTTCTGACCGGCGCCTGCCAGTGTTCCATAGTAGGTCCTGATTTTGTTCAGATCTTCATAGGCTTCACTGTTCTTGTATTTCAGATCCAGCTTGGCTGTTCCATCCTCAACATCCAGTGCCTTGAAGGAAACCTTATCACCATTGCGGTTAAATTCCCCGACCCAGGCTGTAATCTGATTCTTCAGCTCTTCTTCGTTATAATAGTCTTCCGAAAAGCCTTCTACCGAAACCACTTCGATCTGATTATCCTTCAGGAAAAACATGGTGCTCCCGGTCAGTTCCTTCATGTCCACCTTGACCGGGCTGGCACAGCCGGCCAGCATAAGTCCCATGGAAAGAATCAGAATCATTCGAACAGTCTGCCTGATTATTCTGTTCACGGTGAGTTCCCTCTCTGCGCTGAACCTGCGCTTCCTTTTTTACGCAACATATAATTATAAAGAATCAACCCGGAAAAGACAAGAATATCACAGTCATCAACGTCTCATTATTACTGCAGCATCACTTCGAGAATATCAAGGCTGGCAAACCGGTGATGGAAGGTCCGGTCCATCAGCCTGTCTGCCATCGCCATGAGCTGACTCAGCGGCTCCTCTTCCAGTGTGAAGGAGTACAGATCACGGATCGGCGCTTCCGCAATATGCTGCAGCGCTGCGCGCACGCTTTCCGGCAGCTGTATGTTTTCCGGGACTCCCGGGAATTCTCCCTCTTCCCTGACAGCACGGATCTCAAAAACAGCGCGGATCAGCTTCAGATCAAACCGCCCTGTCTCCATCGCCTGCAGCGATCTGTAAAGAAGGAGCAGAAGGCGGGATTCGTCATTGTTTTCACGGGTACAGAAGTCCAGCACCTCCAGGAAGTAGGAGCCCAGCGCCGCTTCCTGAAAATGAGTTCTGAAGAAAGGAAAATAATTCGCAATCTCCGCCTCGGTCACCGTGTAGGAACTGCGGCCCGCATAAAAACGGAACTGTCCATAACAGAACAGATCCGTCGCCGCCATCAGCGGATTGCCCGGACGCCGCGCACCCTTGGCAAAGCAGGAAATTTTGCCCATTTCGCGTGTCAGCAGCACAATCCGCCGGTCATATTCTCCCATCGGCATGCTGCCGATGACCATTCCTGTAACAACATTATACCCGGATGAACTCATAGATCCTTCACATTGTAGCCAAGGCTCTTCATCATTGTCTCATTGTCCTTCCAGTCCTTCCGGACTTTCACAAACAGCTTCAGATTCACCTTGCAGCCCAGCATCTCTTCGATATCCGTCCGGGCAGCCATGCCGATTTTCTTGAGCATGGCACCGCCCTTTCCGATCAGAATTCCTTTGTGGGATTCCCGCTCGCAGATAATATCTGCATTGATATCGCACAGCGGTCTGTCATCCCGGAATTTCATGGAAAGTATGGTAACCGCCGTGCCATGCGGGACTTCGTCCTGCAGAAGGCGCAGGATTTTCTCGCGGATGATTTCTTCGGCGATACTGCGCTCTGTCTCATCTGTGATTGTGTCTTCATCATAGAAGGGTTCCCCTTCCGGAAGGCGGTCAAAGATCATATTCTTCAGCTCATCGATTCCGCTGCCGGTTCTGGCGCTCACCGGGATGATCTCTGCGCCGTCTGCACCGGCCAGCTGTTTCCACTTCTCATCATACTCGGAGATGACCGGAAGGATCTGAGCCTTCTTCACCGCGTCCGTCTTGGTTATCACGGTGATGACCGGCGTGCCTGTGCGGATCAGCAGCTTCATCACCTCGATATCCGCTTCCCGCGGTCCGCTCCCCGCTTCAGCAAGAAACAGGATCAGATCCACTTCCTTCAGTGTGCTCTCCGCAGCCCGGTCCATATATTCGCCGAGCTTGGTCGCCGGTTTGTGGATCCCGGGTGTATCCAGAAAGACGACCTGTCCCCGCTCCTCCGTGTAGACTGTCCGGATCCGGGTCCGGGTGGTCTGCGGCTTATAGGAAGTGATCGCGATTTTCTGTCCGATCAGCGTATTCATCAGCGTGGACTTTCCCACATTCGGTCTTCCGACAATGGTCACAAAGCCGGCTTTTTTTACCTTATTCTCTACCATCATGCCTCCGGATTATTGTTCTGCTGCTCAGGCGCGTTCTTTTTCGCACGTGCTTCTTTTCCGGCCATCTTAGCCGCTTTTTTCTGCTGTCTTCTGACTCGGGCGGCCTCCCGGCGCGCAGCAGCTTCAGGGCTTCTTCCCCGTCTGCGGATCAGCCAGATGATCAATGCGATCACCAGACCCCAGAAAACCAGATACGGCAGGTGCGCCACGAACCAGACAGCAAATTCCTTCAGGCCATGCAGCAGATCGGCCAGGCTCTGTGCGAAGCCTTTGGTCATTCTGGTAAAAGCACCTTCCTGTACCAGCGGGGTATATTCAACCACTTCGGTGACATTCAGATAGACTGTGCTGTATGCGACGCGGTTGTCATAGGAGCGCAGCTGAGAGCCGATGTTTTCCAGCTCATAACGCACATCTGCCAGATGATCCTCGATCTGAATCATTTCCTCTACGGTCTCTGCCAGATCCATCATCTCCAGGAGGCGCTTCTGTTCCTGTTCCAGTGCCTTCCGGCGGCTGTCAATATCCACATAGCTGGAGGTAATATCCTCCACATTCATCGACTGGGAAGTGACATTCGATGCCGCAGTCACCGCTTCAACAAACAGATCCAGCTTCTCGGCCGGAATCCGGACGGTATAGCTGGCGCCGCGCCGGTTTTTGTTTATAGATGCGCCCGTGAGATCATCATAGCCGTCGTGAGCTGCATCCAGCACATCCCTCTTTCCATCCATATAGGAAGACTCGATGTAGCCGCCCAGGCTTTCTGCGCGCTGTTTGATGCTCAGATCCAGCGCATCGATGTCCTGCGTCTCAACAGAGAGATCAACGCGGCGGATCAGCTTCCTTCTGGTGTCCACTTCGCGGATTCCTTCTTCGTCCACGCCGGGCGCTGCCTGCGGCTCTTCGGCAGCTTCCTCAACCGTTTCCTCCGCCGTATCAT
>JAFTFP010000259.1 GCA_017449485.1 Lachnospiraceae bacterium | reverse complement strand
GGTCCGGTGAAGTGATAGCCCATAACGCTGGCCCGCTGGGGAAGTGCCGGCGTGCCATCCTCGTTCCGGAACTGATCCCAGGCGTGGAAAGACAGATCCGCCGGTGTCTGGTGACGGTAATAGGACTGAATCGCAATATAATCGGAATTGTCCATCATCAGTTCGTCACCGGGCTTAATGCCTGCAAGTACGCCAGCGATATCTGACATTCCGAAGCTCATGCCGATCGTGATGTAGCCGCCCTCGGTGTTCTGATCCCGCACCATCTTATCCAGCATCAGGCTCTTTCCTGCTGCTTCGCCGGTCAGAAAACTCAGCGTGACACCCTTCAGATACAGATCCTCGCCCTGCGGCAGCTTCTCCAGTTCAATCCAGGCGTCCTTGCCGTCGGTCAGCATCTTCTTCCAGGCATCGTCCACACCGTTGCGGCCTTCGATTTCACTCTCCTGCTCCGCAGACTCCGGCTGGCCGGGCAGATGCACTTTCTTCACAACAGCCTTAAACTGCAGACGGTCTCTGGATGCACTGCTCTCAGGGTCCGCGCCCATGTAGCCGGGAACCTCCCAGAACTCCTTGAAGTAGCCCGGGTCCGAGGCCTTGACGCCGGGGGTGAGAACCGGCAGGGAGCCGTCATCAATGAGTCCTCCTGCCTCGACATACCAGGCCATGGGCGGAAAGCCCATGTCGGTGAGCTCGCGCAGCATCTGCGCCTCTGTCTCGTTCAGGC
The DNA here is from genome assembly GCA_017449485.1 of Lachnospiraceae bacterium. Lineage (GTDB taxonomy): Bacteria > Bacillota > Clostridia > Lachnospirales > Lachnospiraceae > CAG-791. The sequence continues at coordinate 18,534 of JAFTFP010000259.1, read as the reverse complement.
CGTCATAGGCATTGCCGCAGCCGCCGGCATCGATGTTGTCCAGAATCTTCGGGAAGACATTGCGCAGAACGCGCTGTCCCTGCGCATGCATGGTAATCGTGTTGGGAAGAGACACCGGAGAACCGATAACATACGGCACCGCGCCGTCCCACGCATCCGTGTTCTCGATGCAGGCCATGGTCTTGTAACCGCCGCCGCTGCCGCCGTAAACAATGCCGATCGGGCGCTCACAGTTGTACAGCTCCATTGCTTTTACTCTGGAATACTCCGCAGCCGCCGCGCTGGTCTTCCAGCGGTCTTTATCATCGCCGTTGGGTCCGAACATCGTCGTGGAGCCCATGTTGGTTTCTACAAAATAGGCACCGTTTACGAGTGCAAACCGGATTTTGTCATCCGCGCCGCTCTTGTCCTGAGAAGCCATCTCTTCATCGGGTCCCGGAAAGGGAGAAAGATACTGGAAGAAACGTCCGCGGAACGCATCCCGCCTCGGGAAGCAGAAGCTGAACTTCACATTCGTTCCCTCAAAGCCGCCGTGCATGTACCGGTACGCCGTCTCCTCGCCGTCCGGTCCCTTTCTGGTGCGGATTTCATCGATATCGATAAACGGCTTCTGAAAGCGCTCGTCCTGCAGTGCGTGATATATTTCCTTTCCCATGTTGTACCCCCTTCATTCATTCAACTCTCTGATGCTTCTTAACCCTTTTACTGTGCCGCGGCCAATATCTGCCGCTGATCTTAGTATGACAGAAAAACCGGGGCATCCTTAGCCCCGGTTTAGCCAATTTTATTCAAATTTCGTCAATTTTCAGAAAATGGGACGAGGGGACAGAGCACCGTCCCACTTTTTACACATCCAGCAGCGTTACCTTCACTTCGTAAGTCTTGCTCTCACCCGGTGAAAGGAACTTCAGCATGCCGATTCTACGCATGACATCCCGGCCGTCCGGATAGCAGTTGCCGCACTCGAGGCCGAGCACGTAGTCGCGCACGCCCATCATTTTCCACTCGACGAAGCCGTCCAGCTCCTTCGCATCAAACTCAATCTGCAGGCCCACGCCGAGCTTGGGCTGCGTGATCCGGGCCAGACCTTTCTCATCGGCAAAAACATGATAGTAGCAGCGCTCCTGATAACCGGGGGTCGGCTGCTCCATCTTCAGGCAGTTCGCGATATCCTCCGCCGCGTGCTCATCGCGCGGATTCACCTGTGCCGCCGGAATCTCGACAAGACTGTCCTCATCCAGCAGCGGATAGCCCATATTCATATGATAGAGAATCTCCATCGGCTCCGTCCGGTCTCCTGTGTTCTCAATCCGGTCCACGATCCGGAAGCTGTTCTCCACAAGACTCACGCGGATCTGCCGGTTCAGCCGCAACTTGCGGCCAAAAATCGTCTCGTCCTTCGTGACGCCGCAGACGACCAGTTCATCCCCTTCCTGCACCCAGTAGACATGCTCTGACGGCAGGTTCGCGATGGAACCGTGCAGCGGGAGTTCCTCGCCTTCATCCTTGCAGGGGCTTCCCACCGCCTGCAGGCCGCAGGTCGTCAGATAGCCGGCTGTAAAAGAGCCCAGCCAGTTCGAACCGACGTTGTCATAATAAGCCGGCGCCACATAGCCGCAGGGCGAAAAATAACTCATGTTGATGCCCTTATAGCGAAGCCGCGGAATATCGCAGTTCCGGTCCGGTGAGACCGTCAGCTCCAGGCCTTTTCCGTTATTCACTTCCATCAGCCGCATGCCGTCGCCTTTGCCGCCGACCAGCCGGTGCTCCTCGATACCAAAAAGCTGTGATTCATGTCCGACATATGCGCTCCAATTCATACCTGTTCCTCCATCAGCGGCCGAACCGCCTGATAAACCTGCTCATAGCGTCTGAAAATCCGATTGTATTTTTCGTGCATCTCCGGGCGCGGATAATAGGTCCGCACCTCCTCCACCATGTGGTCCGCGGCATCCTTCAGATCCGCAAACAGTCCAATGGCAATGCCCGTCAGCATCGCGCTGCCCACGGTGCCCGCGTCCACGGTCTTTAACGCCGTCATCGGCAGGTTCAGCATGTCCGCCTTCATCTGCATCCAGACTGCGGAGCGCGCGCCGCCACCGGTGGCGTGCAGCTTCGTGCAGTGAACGCCTGCGGGCCGGATCGCGCGGTAATTCAGCGCCATCTCGTAGACCACACCTTCCATGCAGCCCCGGTAGATCTCCGACACATCCGTGTCCGTCGTCAGGCCCAGCACTGCGCCCCGGGATCCTGTGTCCATGTAGGGCGTCGCTGCGCCGGCAAAATGCGGCAGCACCAGCAGCTGTCCCGGCTCCTCGCCGTATTTTGCCTCGTACTGCTGCTCCAGATATTCGTTCACCGAGCAGCCTGCCTCCTTCGCGAGGCGCTTCTCCTCCTTGGCCAGCGTATCTGTCACCACTGCATCAGCGCACCGCCGGTATAGGAAAAGGCATAGGCAACATATTTCCCCGGAATGACGTAAGGAACCACGGAAAAGTATCCTTGACTCATTAGGTCAATATCCGGAAGACTGTCAAATACAGGCGTCAGGCACTCCACCGTGCCCGCGCCGTCCACCGCGACCGATCCGTCGAAAGCGCCGGCGCCGACTGCGGCCGCCACCTGGTCATGGCTGACGGCCACAACGGTTGTCTCCGGCGAAAGACCGGTTTTCTGTGCCGCTTCCTTCGTCACCTGTCCCGCCGCCGTTCCCGTCGGAACCGCCCGCGAGAACAGCGCAGAGTCCACACCTGCTGCCTGCAGCACCTCTTCGCTGAAATCCAGCTTCGCAATATCGAAGGCCATCGTCCGCGTCGCGAGGGAATAATCAATCACCCGCTCTCCCGTCAGATGGAAGATGACATAATCCTCCATCAGGAAGATCGCCTGCGCTTCCTTGTACACCTGCGGGCGGTTCTTCTTCAGCCACATGATCTTCGAAATGCTGTACATCTCGTGCGGTCTAAGTCCGGTGATGTGCGCGATCTCCCGCTCACCGAGCGCTTCCGTCAGCTCGCGGCACTCCTCGCTTCCGCGCGGATCCGTGTACAGCATCGCCGTGTGCAGCGGCACGCCCTGGGCATCTGTCATCACAAACGTCTCGCCGAAGCTCGTCACGCCGATCCCCGCAATGTCCGGATACTGCTCTGCCATCTCACGGATCGCCGCATATACCCCGTCCATAATCCGGGAAACATCAATCTCATGACCGCCGAGCCCCCGCGTCACCGGATAATCCCGGTACGCTTTGCCCAGATACTTTCCCTGCTCATCGAAAACCGTGCACTTGCACCCCGTCGTTCCAATATCTAATCCTGCTATCTTCATCTTTCTTCCTTCTTGTGGGACGGTGCTCTGTGGGTGGGACGGTGCTCTGTCCCCTCGTCCCATTTATGTACATTCCAATGTACATGAGTGAGACGATGCTCTGTCCCCTCGTCCCACTCTCGTCTCACTCCAGATTCAGCCAGGCCGCTTCTTCCGGCGTCAGCTGCACGTGCAGTGCCCGCACCTGATCGGGGATGCGGGAGAGCTTGGTGGTGGTCGCCGCGGCGAAGAGGTTCAGGCCCTGGGTAAACATCCAGGCGATGGCGAGCTGCGAAACGGAGCAGCCCTTCTTCGCCGCCAGTTCCTCGCAGCGGGCCAGGCGCTCGAAATTCTCGTGGTACGCGTAGCCCTTCACGGCGAAAGGGTCGAGCAGCTCGCTCACCCGCGCCTCGTCCGTGCTCTTGATTTTTCCGGCCATCAGGCCGCGGGCGAGGCTGGAGTAGGCCACGATCGGCATCTGCGTCTTGCGGTACCACTCCCGCGCCGCCTCGTTCGACGGTCCGGTGATCGTCACGCACTCGCCGCCCCAGGGATCCTGCACCTGCACAGCCAGGCCAAAATTCGGACTGGACACGCCAAACCCGTTCAAGCCGTGTTCTGCAGCGTAGGCATTGGCCTCGCGGATCCGCTCGTCCGTCCAGTTGGAGGCGCCGAACACCCGGATCTTCCCGGCCCTCTGCGCCTCATTCAAGGTCTCAATAAACTCGCCGACCGGCGTCTTCGGATCGTCCCGGTGCAGCAGATAAATATCGATGTAATCCGTCTGCAGCGCCTCCAGACTCTGGGCCAGCTCCCGCTCGATGACTTCCCGGTTGACCAGCACCTGGCCGTCCTGTCCCACGTTTCCGCACTTGGAGAGCACGACGACGCGGTCGCGGTTGTTCCGCTCCTTCATCCAGTTTCCGAGCGCGTTCTCGGCCAGGCCGTAGCCCCTCGCGCAGTCAAAGGCATTCAAGCCGTAGGACATAGCCGCGTCCAGCAGATAGTTCACGTTCTGCCCCGTCAGCATCGGCATGTTCGCCGTCCCGAAGAACTGCCTCGAGACCGGCTTGTCAATGCCCTCAATCCGCCCGTACGTCGCCTTCAGCGGCTCGCCCTTAAGGCACCCCCGGATATAGTCGCAGTACACTGCCGCGTTGGCAAAATGTGACTCGCCCTGCAGCTGCTCCGGCGCCGCGTATTCCACGCACAGGTCGCCGTCATAGCCATCCCGCTGCAATAAATGAATCAGTTCCTTCAGCGGAATCACGCCGCTGCCGCTGGTCACGCAGCGGATCATCTGTCCGTCCACGCAGGCCTCGCCGCTCTCGAAGGGTCCGACCACCACATCCTTTAAATGAACCCGGATGATCCGGTCCTTCAGCTTTTCGTACGCCGCGATCTCATCGCAACACGGATCCGCCACGCGGAAATTGCCGGTGTCAAAAATCAGCCCCAGTCCCGGGACCTGGTCCAGCAGCTCCAGGCAGTCCTCCGCAGCCGACAGAGGCTTCATGGCGTGCGGCGTATTCTCAAAACCAATCGTAATTCCATAGGGCGCGGCCGCCTCCACCGCGATCCGATAGCCCGCCGCGGCCTTTGCCATCATCTCGTCGCGGCTCATGCCCGCCAGCGCCTTCTGCTCGTCTTCGTCATACGGTCCCGGCACCACCATCAGAATCTGATTGCCAAAATCTGACGCGAGCGTAAGTGCCGGCGCCAGTGCCGCCCGGATTTCCTCCGGCGTCCCGGTGAACATCGGAAGACCCACGATGATGCATCCGCAGCGCACGCCGTATTTTGCAAAAGCAGCACGAAGCTCCTGCTCTCCGTAGAGCAGGAACTCGTAGTACATCAGATCCATGGAATTCAGGCCGTTTTCCGCCGCGATCCGGACCAGCGTGTCCGCATCCAGCTGTGTCTTAAGGTGCTCACGGATGAGCGAGAAACTCATGAAAGATAAATTCATATCAGCCTCCTAGATCATCGCCATAAGGTTTTCGAGGGGAGGGTTGCGCTCGGCTACGGAAGCCTTCGCGCAATCCCGCTTCGCGGGACGACGATCGCTTACGCGATCATCGCCATGTCGGGTATGAGTTTGCTTGATGCAAACTCATACCACTCACTCAATCAATATCTTCCCAGTCCCATCCAAGGTACGTCGTGAACGCTTCCTTCAGGATGTCCTTCATATGTCCGACACCGACGCTGGTGTGGTGCTTGAAGCCGCCGCGCGCCAGCCGGATCATCTTGTCCTGCATGTCCGGAATCTCGCAGACACCGGCGCAGCCGAAGAAGCTCGCCTCGATCGGATCGTCCGTGAACTCCGCCTCGCTGGCGTAGACGATGATCTTGCCGTCCTTGGTCTGGCAGTTGGAAATCGTGGTCTTGAAAGGACGGATGCGGCCCTCGTTGGTGCCCCAGCCCGAGCCCGGATCGCCCTTGGCAAACATCTTGTGCTCGGTGACCTGGCCCTTGCCGGTCATCAGCGACTGTGCCACCGGTCCGCAGTGGAACAGGATGACCTTGTTCTCGTCGTCACCGTAGTTGTTGTTCCAGTCCAGAACCGCCGTCGGCTGCTCGCTGGCCAGCGCCATGGCGCGCATCGTCAGTGCGGAGCACATGTCGATCTCGCAGGAAGCCGGGATGCCGCGATCGTTCAGCTCGGAGAGCAGCACGCACGGGCAGACGCGGAGAATCGTCTCCATCTCGTTCCAGCAGCGCAGGGTCAGCGCGTCCAGATGATACTCCTCGATATATTCGTCGAGAACGCAGGAAATCTTCGCCAGCGTCAGCTTGTTGCGCTCCGGCACGATGGAGAAATCCGTGTAGTTCTCGAGGCGCTCGACCTTTGCGACGACCTTCGGATCGTCATCCGCCATGTTGTTCACCTTGTAGACCAACTCGGACAGGTCGAAGGACTCAACCGTGATGCCGTATTTCTCCAGCGTCAGCTCGTCGAAGCGGACGGTCTTGAACGCGGTGGTGCGGGCGCCGATGCAGCCCACGTTGAAGCGCTTCATGCCGTTGACGACGCGGCAGACCGCTGCGAAATCCTTCAGATTCTGGGCAAAAGCCGGCGAGAGCGGATGTACTACGTGCGGCTTCAGGACTGTGAACGGCACGCCGTACTGGGTGAAGACATCCGTCACGGAGAACTTGCCGCAGAAAGCGTCGCGGCGATGCTTGAAGTCCATCTTTCCGATTTCATCCGGATATGCCTGCATCAGGATCGGCACGCCGGCATCCCGCAGTGCGGTGATGGCGCCGTTCTCATCGGCAAAAATCGGCATGGAGAAGATCACGCCGTCATACTGTCCCTCGTGCTCCTTGAGCCACTTGGCGTACAGCAGGCCTTCCTCTCTGGTCTCGATTCCGCCGTAGCGGGTCAGCTCCGCGTCCATTGCGATGTAGTTATAGCCCGCATCCGTCACGGCCTTGATCATATCCTCGCGCGCGCCGTAGATCAGCTCGCCGGGCATGAAGCCTCTGTTGCAGAACGCCAGTGCAAATGTCATTTTCTTTCCCATCGTTTCTACCCCCTTAATCCATCAGCGCGAACATCTTCATCGCTGCCTTCACATTTTCCTTCATCGCCGCGCGGGCTGCCATCGAGACGGACGAGAAGAAGATCGGCTCGCCTTCCTTCAGGCCCTTCAGATACTCTGCCGCCGCGTTTCCGCCGGACTTGTCCATGTAGGTGAAATAGTTGATCTTGCGCACACCGGCCTCGATCGCCTTGTGGTAATCCTCCCGGGAGACGCCCGAACCGCCGTGCATGACCACCGGGATATCGCCGGTCTCTTTCCGCACGCCGCGCACGACGTCAAAATCGAGCCGGGGCTCCGTCAGATAAATGCCGTGGGTGGTGCCGAAGGAGCAGGCCAGTGCATCGATGCCGGTCTCTTTTACAAACTGTGCCGCCAGCTTCGGATCCGTGTAGATCTTGGTCTCATCCTCCGCGCCGGTGCCGTCGCCCGCGCCGGACTCGCGCCGGCCCATGGAGCCCAGCTCCGCCTCGACGCTCGCACCGGTCTTCCGGGCCATCTCAACCGCCTTCTTCGAATTGGCTGCGTTCTCCTCATAAGGAAGCGTGGAGCCGTCATACATGATGCCGGTGAAGCCCAGATCCAGCGCCTGCTGCAGATACTCCAGCGTCTCGCCGTGATCCAGATGCACGCAGACCGGCACGCTCGCCTTCTTCGCGGCTGCCACCATGACCGGGCCGATCACATCCAGCGAAAGCCACGGCTCGTGGCACTGCGCAAACTGAATGATCACCGGCAGCTGCAGCTCCTCGGCCGCACCCATCACCGCCTCCAGCGACTCCAGATTCGGCGCGTTGAAGGAGCCGATCGCGATCTTCTTCTCCTCAGCAATCTTCATGATTTCATTTAATGTAACAAGCATCTCTTAACCTCCTGTGATCCACTTGTAAAAAACTTTCTCTCTGATTCCTCTCTGATTCCTCTTTGATTCCTATCATACCCTTCACGCGGGCTGTAAAATAGTTCTTTTCGTTCGTAAAACTTTGAATTTGTTCGCAGTGCGCTGGCCGGGAGTAAATCTCATGCCTTTATTACTACCGTAACCAGGCATGCTTTCTGAAAAAAAGAGTGAAGTGTTGAATTGAAAAGTAAGTGCAGAAATTCAATACAGTTCCGGCCGCGCCGCTTGCTGAACTTGTATTGAAATCGATAGATAGTCCCGGATGTCAATACAACTCCAACTGTACCGAAAACGGGACATGTATTGAATAAAAAATTAAATGCAGGGATGCAATACAGCTCCAACCGTGCCGCTTGCTATGCTTGTATTGAATTGAGAAAAGAATCCTGAAACTCAATACATTTCCGCCTGCACTCTGCGTGTATGCTTGTATTGAATTGGGAAAAAATCCTGAAACTCAATACATTTCCACCCACACTCTACGCTGTGTTTGTATTGAATTGAAAAGAAAGCTTCTCAATTCAATACATTCCCGCCTATACTCAGCGCTGTGCTTGTATTGAATTGAGAAGAGAGTCGTGAAATTCAACTCAGCAGCTTTCTGCTTCAACCGATCAGATTCTCCAGCGTCTCATACAGCGAATCCGGTTCAACCGGCTTGGACAGATGCGCATTGAGTCCCGCCTGCATGCTGCGCTGCACATCCTCGTCAAAGGCGTTGGCGGTCAGCGCGATGATCGGAATCGTCTTGGAATCTGTCCGTCCCGCGGCGCGGATCAGTCTCGTCGCCTCCAGGCCGTCCATGACCGGCATGCGCATATCCATCAGAATCGCGTCGTAGTAGCCCGGTTCATGCTGCAGGTACAGGTCCACGGCGATCTGTCCGTTCTCCGCGTGCTCCACCTCCATCTCCCGAAGGCCCAGCACCATGCTCATGATTTCCGCATTGACCAGCACGTCCTCGGCCAGCAGAATCCGCCGGCCCGTCAGGTCCGCCTTCTGCCGCAGGTAAGCGGCGCTCTTTCTCCGGAAGGCCTCCCGGAATTCATCCATGACACTGTCCGCAATCAGTGGCTTGGAGACAAAAGAATCCACGCCCGCAGCCCGCGCCTCTTCCGCGATTTCACCCCAGTCATAGGACGTCAGAATCACAATCGCCGTTTCATGACCGATCGCGTCGCGAATCTGACGAGTGGTCTCCACGCCGTCCATATCCGGCATCTTCCAGTCCACCAGAATCAGGTTGTAGGGCTCCTGCCGCGCGTGCCGCAGCCGGACCATCTCCACGCCCTCCGTGCCGGAGGAAGCCGTGTCACAGCTGATACCGGCCTGACCCAGCACCAGCTCCGCGTGCTCGCAGGCCACCGGATCATCGTCAATCACCAGGACCGAGAGCTCGTGAGGATGCAGCTCGCCGCCCTGTCCCTCGTCATCCTGCCGGTCCGACTCCTTCAGCGTGATCGTCACCGCGAAGGTCGTCCCCACATTCTTCTCACTCTCGACTTCAATCTGGCCGTTCATCAGCTCCACCAGATTCTTCGTGATGGGCATGCCCAGACCCGTGCTGCCGTAGCGGTTGGAGGCCGTCGAATCCTCCTGCGTGAACGTGTCAAAAATCGTCGGCAGAAACTCCGGACTCATACCGATGCCGTTGTCGCTGATGACAAACCGCAGCGTCGCGTTCCCGTCAAACCGCGCCAGCTCCTCCACCGTCAGCCGGACCGTGCCGCCCTCCGGCGTGAACTTTACGGCATTGCCGAGAATATTGATCAGAATCTGCCGCAGCTTCATATCGTCGCCGATATAATAACTGCTTACATGGTTCAAAATCTGACTCTCGTAGGTCAGCCCCTTGTCCCGGCACTGTCCGCCGATCATCGTGTTGACCTGCTCCAGCGCTCTCGTGAAGGAGAATTCCTCCGGATGAATCGTCATCCGCCCCGATTCGATGCGGGACATATCCAGAATGTCATTGATGATGCTTAAAAGATGCTGTGCGGAGATGCCGATTTTCTCCAGCTGATCCCGCGTCACCTCCGAGAGATTCGGATTGCTCAGCGCGATGTTGTTCAGGCCGATGATCGCATTCATCGGCGTCCGGATCTCATGGCTCATATTCGAAAGGAAGGCAGTCTTGGCCCGGTTCGCCTCCTCCGCCGCCGACAGCGCCTCCGACAGCGCCCGGTTGCGCTCGATGGTCTGCCGCATCTCCTCGTCGATGACCGTAAAGCCGACGCCCACTGCGTGGACGATGTGGTCGTCCCGGTCCGCCGGATGACGCACGCCGGCCATGCGGAGCATCTCATAATAGGAACGCCCGCCGCGGTTGGCCAGATACCGGTACGCGATAATCTTCTCGGTGGCCAGCGCCTGCCGGATGTGGTCCGGATCGATAAAGGACAGAAAACCTGCCAGATCCTGCTCACTCACATACTGCCGGCCATAGCGCTCGAAGGTCTCGTGGAACGGAAACCGCGCCCCTTCCTCAACACGATCCGGATCCTCCGGGTCTGCGCGGTAGCAGACCGCCTCATCTTCGTCCAGATCCACGTGATAGACGCTCCGGTAATCCGAGGCCATCGCCGTGATCATACTGTCGCGCTCCGCCCGCAGCTTCTCCTGCTCCAGGAGCTGTTCCTGCAGCCGCAGCTGCTGCTCGAGGTCCTCCTGCCTTGCCTTGGACTCCGCCTCCGCGAACTTGATCCGCGTCATCTCCGTCACGTCGACACACATACCCAGCAGACACTCCCGCCCTGTGGTATCCGTGAACTTGATTTTGGTCGTCTGCAGGTTGCGGATGATTTTGCCGCCCGCGTCCGGCACGTCCTCAAAGAAGATATACGCGCTGTCCATGGAAAGCGCCTTCTTGTCATCCTCCACGAAGTGCTGCGCGGTGACCGGATCGAAGATATCATAGTCCGTCAGACCTACCACCTGCTCCGGGCTCTCCTTGTGCGCATATTCGGCAAAAGCCTGATTGCAGGCAAGGTACACGCCGGTCTCAGCGTCTTTCGAAAAGCTCATGGCCGGCATGTTGGTGAGAAGCGAAGAAGCAGAGCTCATCAGCTCGGCCAGATCCGCCGCGGAGGCGATCTCCTGCATCAGCCGCTGGTTCTCGGCCTCCGCCTTTTCAGCCTCCCGCAGGGCCTTCTGAATGGCCTGTCCCTGTCGGACGTCCGTGTCCACATCCTTGAATCCGCAGACCACGCCCAGCTTTCCGCCGGGCATATCCACCTTGGCGAACTCGATGCGGAAATACCGCTCCGATCCATCCTCCATGGTGCGCAGATAGTTGACTGAAAACTGCGGCCGCTCCTGCAGGCGCCGCACGATTTCAGGCAGTGCCAGCTCCTTGTTCAGCCGCTCCCGGTCGCACTCGGCAACTGTAGTGGCAATATAGTATTCCTTGGCCCGGGAGTACTTCATGTTCTTTAAGGCCGCCAGAATCGGCGCGGCATGCTCCGTCTCCCCTGCTACATCTCCGCGGTAGAGCGAGAAGCTCTCGGTCTCCACATCATTGATCAGCCAGACCGTGTGATAGGACTCACTCAGCGCCTCAATCACAGCCTGCCGGATGGCCATATCCGTCTCCATCCGCTCCCGCTTTTCCGTGATATCGGAGATAAAGACAAGATAGACGCCGCCGTAGGCCACCGTCTCCGTGTAATGACCATAGTCATCGACCCACCGCAGTGCGCCGTCCCGCCGTTTAATTCTGTACTCCACATGATCCAGCCGGTCTTCATTATCAGCAATCTGTTTCCCGATGGATTCCTGAATCTGATCATAATCCTCGGGATAGACCATCCCCTTAAAGGTATATCCGGTCAGCTCCCGGAACTGCTCCTGACTCTCGCAGCCGAATATTTCAATGGCCGCATCATTGATATAAAGCACTTCCATATCCCCGTCGGCCTTGTAGATAAAAAAGCCGCCGGGCAGATGCTTTCCGATCTCTTTCACGACCGTAATGATCTCTTCATTCAGCTTAAACCGCTTTTCAACCATGTCGGAATCCCTCCAGCTTGTAATTCCTCTTAGGAATTCAGTCTTAGAACTGATCTGACAGATTCATCTCTGTCGAGTTGATCTTTCGAATTCAGAAACAGTTCGGCGTTCCTGCTTCAGTACACCGCAAAACCGCGCTGCTTCATCTGCTCCATGCGCTGCAGCGCTGTCTCCGCGTCCTTGAAGACGTCCCCCTCCGGATTCTCCCGGTCGGAGAAGGCGACGCCGATGCTGACGGAAACCGGAATCTCGCCCTCCCGGATGGTTCCCAGCATCTCATTGATCGACTCGATCTTTTCGTAGACCTGCTCCTGCATGGCGCTGGTCACCCGGGACATGATGATAACGAATTCCGCCTCCTGCAGCCGGCAGATACTGTCTACAGACCGGAAGCTGGCACGCAATACCCCGGCCACCTTCCGGACGGCATCTTCCGCGCCGTCCCGGCCGTACTCTTTCAGAATCTCATCGTAATCATCCAGATGGGCCAGCAGCACCGCAATGTGTTCATGATCTGAATCGTGGAACAGAATCTCGAAAGCGCTGTGATTGTACAGCCCAGTCAGCGGATCATGCATGGCGTCATACGTATGCTTGTCTCTCGGAACGGTCTTCTCCAGTGCCGCCGGATCCCCGGCTGCGCCCTGCTCCGCCAGCTCCAGGTTCATCAGATACGTCTCAAAATCTCCCGCCGGCAGCGGCTTGGAGAAGTAATAGCCCTGTACCAGATCACAGCCCATGCTCTTTAAGGTAAACATCTGCTCGGCGGTCTCCACGCCCTCGGCAATAACCGGGAGCTCCAGGGATCTCGCCAGGCTGATCACCGCCTCTAAGAGGCGCGTGTCCTTGCGCTTGCGGAAAGCATTCCGGATGAACTGCATATCCAGCTTCAGCGCGTCAATCGGCAGTGCGGAGAGCATGTTCAGTGAGGAATAACCCGTTCCGAAGTCATCCATTTCGACGAGAAACCCCTCCTCCCGCAGACGGCTCACCACGCCGATGATCTGCTCGGAGTCCTCCGTGTAAGCAGACTCCGTGATCTCCAGCATCAGCTCGCCCCTTGCAAGCTCCGCCTCCTCTGAAATCTGCTTCAGGATCTCCGTGATCTGTGCGTCATACAGATCTACTCTGGAAACATTGACCGACACGCTGACGCTCCGTCCCAGCTTCTTCTTCCAGATGCCGACCTGGGCCGCCGCCTCGCGCCAGACATATTCATCCAGTTCCCGGATCAGACCGTTCTTTTCAAAAAGCGGAATAAACACGCCCGGACTGATCATGCCCATCTCCGGGTGCTTCCACCGCACCAGCGCCTCCGCGCTGGAGAATACCGGCTGGGCGCCGCGGACATTTAACTTCGGCTGATAGTAAACCTCAAACTGCTTCTCCCGGATCGCGCCCCGGAAGGCCTCCAGCAGCCGCTCCGCCTGCATTTCCTTTTCATGCAGGGAATCATCATAGACCGCCAGCCCGCAGGAATAGCTTCCCCGCATGGTATCCGCCGCCAGCTTGGCCCGGTCAAAGCGGCGCTCCATCTCCGTATTCCTGTCCGTATTGGCATAGACGCCCATCCGCACGCGGATGCGGCTGCCTTCTTCGATTTCTACCGCTATATCCTCCAGCAGCTGCTCATAATCCTCCCGGTGCGGACAATAAATGAGGAACGTGTCGCCGCCCCTGCGGCACACAATGCCGCCCGCCGACCGCACCGCGGCAAGAAGCTGCCCGCTGACCTCCTTCAGGATCCGGTCGCCTGCTGCCCGCCCGTAGCGCTCATTCAGCATGTGGAACTGATTGATATCCACCACCACGGCATCCATGCTGGCATCCGTGTGATGCTGATCATAGCGTACCGCGTAGCGATAGAAATATTCGCGATTGTAAAGCCCCGTCAGCGAATCCCGCTCGGTCCAGCGGATGATATCGCGGTCCTCATACAGTTCAATCGTCCGAAGAATACGAGCCAGAACCACCTTTTGCCTCGGATAGGGCTTGGGAATAAAATCGACCGCCCCCAGCGACAGGCACTCCACCTCCGCGTCCTGATCCGCCGTCATCACGATGACCGGCAGCGCCGCCGTCTCCGGCTTTTCGCGAAGCTGCTTCAGGATCTCCATGCCCTTCATATCCGGGAGATTCAGATCGAGCAAAATCAGGCTCACGGGGTCGGTCTGTGCCTGAATAATCTGCAGTGCCTTCGCGCCCGTTTCCGCGAATATCAGCTCATAGCTGTCCTGAAGCATCATGCTCAGAATCTCGCGGTTGATCTGCTCATCCTCCACCACCAGGATGGTCCGTTTCTCGCCTGCTGCGAATGAATTCAGCCTGCTCTGTGTTGTCATGGATACCCCTCCGCAGTATGTGTGCTGTTATTACTATTCATTGTAACATAACCCCTTGCCTCAGGTCTTTCAGCTCTCAGGCGCGCGTCCGGGCTCCCATGGCCTTCAGCGCGTGTTTATTCTCATACATCCGGGCGTCCGCCCGCTCAAAAATATCGTGAACGCGGTGATCTTCTCCGGGCCGGTATTCCGAGATTCCGGAGGACAGAACCGCCTTTCCCGTGCCGATGTTTTCCTGCGCCGTCTTCCGGAGCTTTCCGATCAGCTCCTCGCGGTTTCCGTAATCCCGGCCGGTCAGGATGACCACAAACTCATCTCCGCCGATGCGGAACACCGGGCTGTGCTGGAAGAGCTCGCAGACCAGCATGACGGCCGAGCGGATATATTCATCTCCCGCCTTGTGACCCTGGGTGTCGTTCACATGCTTTAAGCCGTTCAGATCACAGACCACAATCGCACAGGGCTCCATCGTCCCCTCCGCGATCGCAAGGTCCATCTGCTCCTCTCTCTCCGCATAGGCGCGCTTGTTCTTTACGCCGGTCAGCGCATCGGTATGGGCCATATCCCGGACGGAGCCCAGCGCCTTCTCACTCTCGATGGCCCGCCGGCTCATGACCAAATAGTTATTCATCAGAACGGCCAGCGACAGCACGAAGACGCCGATGACCACCAGAATGCTCAGCGCATTGGAGCGGCGAAGCGACGAAATCTCTTCTGCCAGATATGCGCCGTCGGCCGCATTGCCGCTGCTGTAGTATTCCTGCACACGGGTGAGTGCCTCGGCCGCCGTATGCATCTCATACTGACTCATCCAGACCAGCGAGACAAACAGCACCAGTGAGAGCAGCGCGATCCACACGATGATCGATTTGCCAAAGCGTCCCTTCCGGTCCTTCTGCAGCACCAGTCTGAACAGGAAGAAGCCCGTCACCGCCCAGACCACAAACAGGAAATAGGACTCGGCCGCCATGGAGCTGACTGCAAACAGATTCGGCAGCAGCAGATACAGGCCGAACCCAATCATGATCACCAGACCGATCAGACCGGTTTTCTTCTCAATACGATCTCCACTCTCCGAAGCTGCCTTGTACGCACAGGCAGACACATAACCATACAGGAGCGTCGCGCCGATCGTCGTGACATCCACGATCCAGCCGATCGCCGTCCTGCCCAGGAACGGAATCAGCACCGAGAGCGCCGCCGTCAGATACACCGCCTGTCCGGGAATCCCCTGCCGGTTCAACGCGCCGAAACGCTCCGGCAGAACCCGGTCCCGCCCGAGCGCATAGAACAGTCTGCTCAGTGCAATCGTGTTGCCGATCAGACTGGTCAGAATCAGCGCCAGCAGCGCCGCCATCAGAATCGCGATGCCCGCACGTCCCATATACCGATAGGCCGCATAGAAGGCCGGCAGGCCCTCCAGCCCCTGCAGATTGCCGTGATCCCTTATATACTCCAGCCAGCTGCCATACTGCGGCGGATAAGCCGACGCCGAGAGCAGAATGACACAGATATACAGCGCCGTCGTAAGAACCACCGCCACTGTCAGAATCCGGAAGCTGCGCCGCAGCGGGAAATTGAACTCCTCCGCGGCGTGGGAAATATTCTCAAATCCGATAAAAGCCCAGGGCGAGATCACCGCAATGCGGATCACCTGGGAAAGAACACCTGCATCCGGCAGGAACGAAGGATCCGGGCTGCCGCCGCCCTTGAAGGCCGCCGCAAGGAAGCAGATCACAATCCCCGCAGAAAACACCGCCGCCATCAGAATCATCAGATTCTGCGTCAGCTTCTTATACCCGGCACACACCACCGCCGTCAGCACAATCGCCGCGGCAGAAAGCAGCGCCTCCCCCAGATACACATCATAACCAAACAGGGAATACAGCCTTCCCTTCCGGAAAAGATCCCCGATAAAATACCGCGCAAAAAGTGGAAGCGAAGTCGCATTGGCCCAGAACACAGCCAGATAAGTCAGCGCGAGAAACCACGCCGTGAGAAATCCGTGATCATACCCGAAGATATCCCGCGTGTACGCATAAGCGCCGCCCGCCTCCGGACACCGGTTCATCAGATACGCATAATTCCGACTGATGATCAGCATGATCAGCGCTCCGGCAATCAGCCCCGCAGCACTCCCCACAGGCCCTGCCGCCGCCAGATACGTATTCGCCGTGATAACCAGTGACCCCCAGCCAATACTCGTCCCCAGCGCATAAGACAACGCCCCGGCCTGCGACACATATGGAACAAGACACTTCCCCTCAGACCTGCTCATTCCGTTCCCCCCGAAACACCTGCTTTCTATATTATAAACGATTTTACGCTATCTGTGTGGAACGATGCTCTGTCCCCTCGTCTCACTTATGTGTGGAACGATGCTCTGTCCCCTCGTCTCACTTATGTACATTCCAGTGTACATGAATGAGACGAGGGGACAGAGCACCGTCTCATTTTTAAGCTGAGACTCTCCGACTGAGTTGAATTTTGCAGCTCTCTTTCTTATTCAATACAAGCATAGCAAGCTGTACAACCAGAAATGTGTTGTATTTAGCAGCTTCCTTCTTCATCAATACAGACACACAGTGCAATGTAGTCGGAATTGTATTGTCATCTGGCATTTTCTTTGTAGTTCAACACATGCACATCTTGCAGTCCGTCTGCAATTGTATTGAATTCCAGGACTTCTTTCTCATTTCAATACAAGTACAGCAGGCGGTACGACCAGAAATGCATTGAATTTCATAGCTTTCTTCTTCATTCAATACAAGCACACATAGCGATGCAGACAAAACTGTATTATCATCTGGCATTTTCTTTGTAGTTCAATACATACACCGCTTACAGTCCACTTACAATTACATTGAAGTGAGACGCGGGGACAGAGCACCGTCTCATTTTCAGAATATTCACAACGTCATCACCTCGGTGTACACCCGCTTCCCATTCTTCTCTTCCGACTTCATCAACGAAATACTCTTCACCATCATCTCGCTCTTCGGCGCCTTCGCCCGCTGCCAGTTCCCGGCTGCCTTCCGGATCAGCGTGACATGCGGCACAAACTTCTTCTGATCATAACTGATCTCCGCCGCATCCAGCGCCTCCCTCACACTCCGCGCCGCGCCGGACAGCCCCTGGTTTCCTTTCGCGCCGACCCACAGTGTATCACCGAAACACCCCAACTCTGAAAGCGAGAGCCGGAACGGCTTCACCTTTACAGCCGCAAGCGCCTCCTTCACCTTCTCGGGCTCCGACGTCTCCCCGATAAACGCCAGCGTCACATGCAGATTGTCAGCCGGCACATAGCTTCCCTTCACCCCCAGCTTCTTCAGCACATGCATCGTCCCGATCAGATCTTTCCTCAATTCATCCGACAACCGGATCTCCACAAACAATCTCATATTCTCAACCCCCTCATCCGTTCTTCCCGAATCATTCTTCCCGGACAAACTATCCTACAGATCCTCCTCTACCCCGCTCGGCAGATTCCCCTTCCGGACATTCTCCTGAATGATCCGATCCGTCACCTCAAACAACTTCTCCGAACCCAGCCGCGTTAACGACTGCCGCCCATAAACCGTCTGCGCCGTCACGCCGTGCTCCCGCCAGTCCCCGCCGCCATTACTATTATTCAGAAGCAGCGGCTGCAGATTATCCATCGCATGCGCGAACTTCGCCTCCGGCGTCTCATACGCCTCAAACTCGTCAAAAATCGACATCAGCTCCAGCTTCTGATCCTCCGGAAGAATCGAGAAAATCCGCTCCTTCGCCGCATCCTCCCGCGCCTTCTGCGTCTTAAGCCCCTCCGCGTCATACGCGTACGTGTCGCCCGCATCAATCTCCACGATATCGTGAATCAGACACATCAACATCACCCGCGCGATATCCACTTCCTCATTCGCATATTCCCGCAGCACATACGCCATCACCGCCATATGCCACGCATGCTCCGCGTCATTCTCATTCCGCCCGTGCCCTGACAAATGCGTCTGCCTGAAAACATTCTTTTCCTTATCAATCTCCAGGGCAAAATCCAACTGCCGCTCCAGTCTTTCGTCCTCCATAGCCGCCTCCAGAAATCCCAAAAATCCGTGTGACATTAGTGTGATACTAACCATGATAAAGTTAAACCATCGAAAGGACAAACACAGAAAACACAAGACGCAAACAAACCACTTTCAGATAAGAACACACAAAGGACAAACACCACACAGACCGATTAAGAAGGAATCGGAGAAAGAGAGAAAAACCATGATGAAGAAAATGATCGCAGCAGCCGTTATCACCGTTATGACCATGAGCGCAGCCCTTCCGGTCTTCGCAGCACCCGCAAGAGGCACATCCACCGCTCCTGCACAGCAGCAGACCCAAGGCTACACACAGAACGCTGGATTCAGCAGAGGAACCCGCCTGGCAGCTCCCGCCATGC
>JAFTFP010000027.1 GCA_017449485.1 Lachnospiraceae bacterium | reverse complement strand
CGTGCGCTTTCGCTACAAAATCGCCTGCACTCACCAGTATTTCTGCCACATGAGTGTGCAGCGCTTCATCCTTCACGCCGCTGAACTGATAAGCTTTCGTGCCCGTCATGGAGCCAAGCTGATCTTCCTTATCCGACTTGCTGTAGAAGCGCCGGAATGCATCGTCTTCCTTTTCCCCGGCTGAAGCATGATCCGTTGTCTCCGACAGCGTCAGCCCGTGTACAGCACTCAGATAGAATTCAAGAATCCGCTCAAAGAAACTGAAGGCACCTGTCCCGTCCGAGAGCACGTGAAACATCTCAAGGTTGATTCTCTTCCCGTAATAACTCACTCTGTAGAGCAGATTGCGGCGTCCCTGGAAATAAAGCGGACTGCAGACCGGCAGATGCTCTTCCTCCACCTTCGCCATCTCACGGATCGGATCAAGATAATACCAGAACAGGCCTCTGCGCAGTGCCACATTCATGTACGGAAATTCACGCACAGCCCGGTTCAGCGCCTCCTGCAGCTGCTCCGGATTCACTTCTTCGTTCAGCTCACAGGTAATGCGGAAAACCCGCGTGTCTGCGCCCCGTATACTGGATGGGATGATCATTGCTGCGTTGTCCAGCCGATACCATTTGTTTTCGCGTTTTAGTATTTCGTTCATTTCTTACCCTGCAATTCGTTATTCTGTTTGTCCACCCATTGTAGCAAAAAATAGACGGGGATTGTAGTAAAAAAGTTGTTGACATCCATTCTGAAAGATGGTAAGTTATACCTTGCTTGCAGGAGTGGCGGAATGGCAGACGCGCAGGCTTCAGGTGCCTGTTGTCGCAAGGCAGTGTGGGTTCAAGTCCCATCTCCTGCATTTTTCTTTTGGAAAAAGGAAAAGGTTCGCGGAAGTGTCGGAACTGGCAGACGAGCAAGATTAAGGTTCTTGTGGCGGCAACGTCGTGTGGGTTCAAGTCCCATCTTCCGCACTGAAAGAAAAACTAAAAACTCAGAAGCAGCGGCTTCTGAGTTTTTTCTTTGTCTTCAATTGTCTTCGGTCTTCTTTCCGTTGATCTGTTCTTTCTTAGCTCTTCTCTTCCCGGCTTCGTATCCTCTTCAGCGCAGCAGCGCCGCCAGTTTTTCCGGCTCATAGGCGTGCACCGGGATGATTTTCTCCGCTCCGCTTTTTTTAGCCACTGCTTTCAGAACCGCCAGATCCAGCGTGCCTGCGGTGTGCACGTATTCAATCCGCATTCCCATTTTTTCACAGTGCTCCAGGAAGCGTTTGACATCCTTCTGCTCGCGGAACCCGCGCCACATCGAGACAATCAGCACAGAGCCGGAAAGCGGATGCACTGCATTCAGCTCGCTCAGGTACTGCTCCATCACCCTCGAGGGACGCACGCACATGGCGATATGCTTGAAGGGGATCATGTCTTTGTCAATCTGCTGATGTGAGAAGCGCTGAATGTCTGTCTGCTCACGCCCGCGGCTGCCGGACAGAAAAACCCGGATCTCCGGATGCTGTTTCTCATTCATCAGTTCCCGCACGCCTTCTGAGAGAATTCCGGCCTGATAGACGTCCACCAGAAGCGTTCTGCTGCTCCTGGAAGCCGCTTCTGCAAAGCTCTCGAAGCGGCGCACATTCGTAGAAGAGGCAATCAGAAAGACCGGCGGCAGCGGCTGCATCAGTTCTTCCAGCTTCTGCTCCACCATCCGCTCGGAACCCAGTCCTGAAAACGGTCTTGAAAGCATGGTTCCTTCCACCACCAGCGTGTCCGCCTGCGGAATCGAGCCAAGAAGGTCCTCGCTGATTTCTCTGGAATCATTGCACAGACCGCCGGTATACAGAATCCGTTCTCCGCCGGATTCCAGCAGGAACATCCAGGCATCAAAGCCGTAATCACTGCACAGAATCGGCGTCACGCGGATATCGCCGATCACAAACGTGTAGTGCCCGTTTTCGTCCTGTTCCTGATCCTCGAAGAGAATCGGCTCGCGCAGAACATTCATCCGCTGATATTCTGCTGTATATCTGTAGAATTCATAAGTCCTTCGGGACATGTAAATCGGAATCTGGGGAACAACATAGGGAATCAGTCCCGCGTGATCCAGAAAATGATGAGAAATCAGGACAGCGTCATAGCCGGCCTCTCCCCTGAAGAGACCTTCAATTCTCGGAACCTTAGGCGTATGGGTGCTCTCAATCTCGCTGCCGACATCCAGAATCAGCCTGGTCGTCCCCGAGACGATTTTCACAATCGAACTGCCGATCTGATTTTCACCGCGAAGCACCTGTACCTGCATAAAGCCTGCTGAACCTCCCCTGATTTATCTTGAATAAACTTCCACATCCAGATTGACCGGCCCTTCAATCCCGTTAATCATCCCGGCAGCGCTGCAGCGCCAGATGGAGAATGGGTAGGGGTAATAAGGATCATTGTCATAATTGATGATCCACTTCCCGTAATTCTGGAGCTTAATCAGATCAAGCTGTGTTACCAGCACATTGACATTTCCGCAGATCAGCGGCTCATAGCCGGCTCCCCGGATCCTGTCGCACACAGCCAGGACGTTCTCTGTCCACTGCGCCTCTGTCAGAGAGAAGGTCTGCGACTCTTCCTCCGGCGCCGGAACAACGATACCGACAGGACCGTTGACCCTGGCAGTTCTCGAATATGTATCATTTTCCTCATCCGCTCCGTTCAGAATCCGGATGATTTCATCGGCCTGAGCCTCGGCTTCTTTCCGATCTGCGGCAGTCAGCTCAAACCATGCACCTGCCCGGATCCCGTTCTCCCGCGCATGTGCAAGATTTTCTTCAAAACGGGCATCCTTCACCAGCGGCTGCCCGGCTGTGTTCTCCTGCG
>JAFTFP010000026.1 GCA_017449485.1 Lachnospiraceae bacterium | reverse complement strand
TGGACCATTGCGCTCTGCATCCTTGTCTTCTTCTTCGCGATGCCGGTCACCGTATCCGTGACGATCAGCTCGCTGCTGGGCACTTTGTTCAATCAGCAAAATCCGGCTCTCGCGCCGGAGATTCTGGAAATCTATGCAAAGCGTGTACTGTTCAGACTCTATCAGAATCTGATCGGGCCGGACAGCGGCTGGCTTTCTGTTCTGCTGGCGGTGCTGGCCATTGTGCTGGCTATCTCCGGTTATGCCTGGCTGTTCTCTGCAAGACAGACCGATTTCTATCACGCCCTGCCGATCCGCCGCGAAAAGCTCTTTCTGGTCGTTCTGGTGAACGGCATTCTGATTGCCGCTGTGCCGTATGGTGTCATGAGCGTGATCAGTGCGCTGATCATTCTGTTTTCCACGGGCCGCAAGCTCGCGCTTGTGCTGGCTCTGACCGGCTTCCTGTATCATATGGCTCAGTTTCTGTTCGTCTACGCAGCGGCGGTGACAGCCGTGATGCTGACCGGTACGCTGATCGTCAGTGTGCTGGCAGCCCTTACCCTGATGGGCTATGGCCCGCTTCTGGTGTTCAGCATCAACGCGCTCTTCTCGCAGTACTTTATCACTTATCTTCCGATGAATTCACTGCAGCTGTCCTGGCTGCAGCATTCCTCTCCGTTCCTGTACGGACTGAGCTTCGACCCGGTCTCCTCCGGCTGGCTCCTGAAAGGGATTATCGCTTTCATCTGGTTTATTCTGCTCACGGCGCTGAATCTGTTTTTGTATAAAAAGCGTCCCTCGGAAGCGGCCGGACGGGCAATCTGCTTCGATGTCACGCGGGGACCGATCCGCATCGCCCTATCCGTGCTCGCCGGTCTGTCTGTCAGCGTGCTGATCCGTGAGCTGCTCGCCGGCGCCGCGCACATTGACGCCTGGGTTGTTTTTGCAGCTTTCTGCGCTGTCGCCGTGACCGGGTGCGTGATCGAAATCATCTTCCACGCAGATTTCAGAAAGCTGTTTGCATCGCCGCTGCGTCTTATGCTGTCGCTGGCATTGACCTTTCTTGTTCTGGCAGTTTTCCGCTTTGACCTGGCAGGCTACGATCTGTATCTGCCGGCTGCGGACAGTATTGCGTCGGCCGGTGTCTACACCGAGCAGATGGAATCCAACCTCTGGGAGCTGCATCAGAGTGTAACGCTCGAAGAAAATCTGAAGAACGGACAATACTATACCCAGTATCAGAACGATGAGAATGTGAATATCCATCTGATTGACCGCATGCAGCTGGAGGATTCGGCCACTGTCCTTTCCATCGCGCAGGCAGGCATCCAGAGTCTGAAGACACAGCCGGAAGCTGCGCTGCAGCAGGATCAGGATCTGTCGCACTTCGGCGTCGTCCTGGTCTCATACCACTTAAAGAACGGGCGCGTTCTGCGCCGGCGCTATCCCATCACAGATCTGACCCGCATCCGCGCGCAGCTGGATGCCGTGCATGACAGCACTGCCTTTAAGGAGGCCTGCTATCCGGTTCTTGCCATGAATCCGGAATCGCTCTTCGGCGCCAACTATCAGGTTCCTGACGGTTACTACCACGTTCCGCTCTCCTCTGCGGATGACGTGCAGCGCGCGCAGCTGCAGCAGCTGCTGACGACCTATCAGGAGGAACTTCTTTCCCTGACGGCAGACACCCGCAGGAAAGAATATCCTGTCGCCTGCATTCAGTTTAAGGATTATTCCTTCCAGAATATGGTGGATATCATCCGCGCACAGGAAAACGGCTATATCGGAATCTTTAATGAGATGCAGTATTATCCGGTTTATCCCAGCTTTACGAAGACCCTCTCTCTTCTTGAAAAGAGCGGCGTCGATCTGTCGGATCCGATGCGCACAGAGAATGTGCATGCAGTCAAGATCTATGACTGCCGTTCCTACTTTGACGGAGAACTTGACCACAGCGGGGCACGGAATCTGCAGACAATGATGATCAGCGATCCTGAACAGATCAGCGAAATACTTTCCTGCAGCCATTATACTTCCCTTATATACAGCAACGCGCTCTACCCCTTCTATGACGGTCTGGATGTCTATGCCGCATATGACCCCGCAGCTTTTGCTGAAGACCAGCGCTCTGAAGGCGGAGCAGATGCCCCCATCCCCACAGAGGAATACCGGGACGAATCCATGCTCCGGGAAATTCCGATCCGTATGGACGCTGACAAGATTCCTTCCTTCCTGATAAAGCACTATAACCTGAAGGAGGAAGATATCCAGAAGGAAACCTTCCGTAGTTATTAAACTGGTCCATTATCCCTCAATTCGCTCATACACAGTGAAACAGCCGCCCGGGCAGGGCGGCTGTTTCACTGTCCCGGAATGATTCGGGTGTGCCTTAAATATGGCAGGCCGCGATGCACACCCGATTCTTTGACAGGCGCTGTCCACAGCCCGTATAATCTGCTCAGATGTAAATTGAACGAGGATGGATTCATAATATGAATAAAAAAGAACATTCCTGTCACCCGCAATCTGCTGCCGGCCGCAGAGCACTGAGCCGCGCAGCCCTGCGCACAGCAATTCTGCTGCTGATGCTCACACTGCTCCTCTCCGGCTGCAGAAGAAAAAAGCCGCAGGGCTCTCCTGCTCCTTCATCTCAGACCACGCAGCAGACCCTGACGCTGCTGCCCGATGATCAGCCGGCGCTTACCGAAACGGAGCCCGCCGAAACACCGGCGCAGGAGCCGGAAGCCGAGCCCACTGATGCACCAGCACAGGAACCAGAAACTGAGCCTGCTGAAGCACCGGCACAGGAGCCCGAAGTCGAACCCGCTGCGGCACCTTCGCAGGAACCGGAAGCCGAGCCTGCGGCGCAGGAGCCGGAACCGGATGCCGCCTCCTTCGCGATTGACGAGGACGGCACCTACAATTCCAAGGATGACGTAGCGCTCTACCTCTATACTTATCATCACCTGCCGGATAATTACATCACCAAGAAAGAGGCCAAGGCGCTGGGCTGGACCGGCGGATCCGTCGAGGTATATGCCCCCGGCAAGAGTATCGGAGGCGATTATTTCGGCAATTATGAAGGACAGCTGCCGAAAAAGAAAGGCCGTGAATACCGCGAATGTGATATTGATACATTGGGCTGGAAGGACCGCGGATCCCGCCGGATCATCTATTCCAACGACGGTCTGATCTATTATACCCATAACCACTATAAGACCTTTACGCTGCTCTATGACAGCGACGGGCCGGTTGAATGAATGAACTGAATTGAAATGGATTTCTGATTTCCACAGGCACGATCGTGCCAGGGAGTAATGATATGAAGACAGTATACTACATTAATCTCGATGACATCCGCACCAAGGCGGCCTTACATGATCAGATTGCATCCTCTCTTCATCTGCCGGATTATTACGGCCGCAACCTGGATGCACTTTATGACCTGCTCTGTGAAAGTCCGGAACTGGATCTGATTTTCTATAACACAGAAAAAGCGGAGAGAACTCTCCCCGCTTACTTCCCTGCTCTGAAGCAGATGTGCGCCGATGCCGCAGATGTCTGCGGACATCGCATCCGCTTCTATCCATGATCAACTGCAGTCTTCAGGCTGCAGCTGTCTTCTTTCCCATCAGGTAGTTGGTTCCAAGGGCCAGGCCGACCAGCGCAACACCAATCAGGTCGGTTGCAAGACCCGGAACAATCAGGCACAGGCCGCCGGCGACGGACAGGATTCTCTGCCAGATCTTCTCGTTGTCAAAGACATAACCCTCCAGACCGGAGGAGACGCCGAACAGACCGATAATGGCTGTCAGAATGTTAAGAGCCAGGCCTGCCGGTGTGACATCGATCAGCAGCATCACAGGATTCAGTGCAAAGATATAAGGAATGATGAATGCTGCGATGGCCAGCCGTGAGGCGTTCAATGCCGTTCTCATCGGATTCGATTTAGCGATGGCCGAGCCCGCATAGGCAGCCAGTGCAACCGGCGGTGTGATATCCGCAACAATACCGAAGTAGAACACGAACATGTGGGCTGCGATGGGCTCAACACCCATACCAGTCACCAGGATCGGTGCGCAGGTGGTTGCCATGATGATGTAATTGGCTGTTGTCGGGACACCCATGCCCAGCACGATACTGGTGAGCATCGTCAGGAACAGTGCGATAATCACGCGCTTGCCGGCAACAGAAACGATCGCAGAGATCAGGATCTGTCCCAGGCCGGTCATCGTGACAACGCCGGCAATGACGCCCGCAACGCCGCAGGCGATCGCTACGGAAATGGTGTTTTTCGCACCGCCCTCCAGCGCATCGACGAAGGTCGTCGGCGTCATTCTCGTCTCCTTGCGGACCATGCTCACGGCGATGGCGCACAGGGTTGCGATAATGGCGGCACGGGACATGGTAAAGCCCCGCATGACCATGACGACCAGCAGAATCAGGGGCAGAAGCAGATATCCCTTCTGAATGACCAGCTTGCCGAACTTAGGCAGCTCTTCTCTGGAGAGACCCTTCAGTCCCAGCTTCTTCGCTTCCAGATGAACGCCGATAAAAATACCGAGGAAATACAGGAATGCAGGCAGAATGGCTTTTACTGCAATCAGTCCGTACTGGACGCCGACCATCTCCGCCATCAGGAATGCAGCCGCGCCCATGATTGGCGGCATGATCTGACCGCCGGTGGAAGCCGCAGCCTCAACCGCGCCGGCAAACTCAGGCTTGTAGCCGGTCTTCTTCATCAGCGGAATCGTGACGGAACCGGTCGTAACCGTATTGGCAACAGAAGAACCGGAAACCATGCCGCACAGTGCGCTCGAGATGACCGCAACCTTGGCAGGGCCGCCGACAGATGCGCCGGCGATGGAATTCGCCACATCAATAAAGAACTGGGATATGCCCGTGTATTCCAGGAAGGAACCAAATAGAATAAACAGAACAATGTAAGTCGAGCAGACGCCGATGGGCGTACCGATTACGCCGCCAGTCGTGTAAAACAGGTTGTAGACGATGGACTTAAGGCTGTTTCCGGAAGCAAAGGCGTAAATGACAAATGCGCCGGATACACACAGAATCGGAATACCGACAACACGGCGGCAGGCCTCAAACAGCACCAGAATGCCGATGACGCCCAGAATGATTTCCGGCGTATGGATGCGCGTCGCCTGCTTGATGATTTTGCTGAAATTGATCACAAAATAGAAATACGGAAGCGCGCCGGCGATCATCAGAATCAGATCATACCACGGAATATGATTCGGCTTTCCGGGTTTTCCTTTTCGAATCGGATACATCACAAAGGCAAAGATGATGATTGTGCCGAGGAATGCGGCTCTTCGCACACGCTCGTCCCAGTTCGCAATCAGATTCATGTAGACCATCAGCACAGAAAAGGCCGCAAGCAGATAACGGACAACTTTTCCGGGAACGCCGGTCCATTCTCTGGTATTGGACTCCCGGTCATATTTCTTCATGATCTCCTGCACATCATCCATCACTTCGGCAGACGGTGCAGATGCGGCAGCAGACTGTGCCTGCTGATTCATTTCCGGGTTCACCTGTTTATCACTCATACTGTCTCTCCCTTACATATTTCTGCCGGTCACTGCTGCGGCCGGTATTTCTCTTCCACTGAAAAGCGGATCGCGGCATTTCTGCCGCACAGTGCGCGGAGACTGATCTCCTTCCCCGCTGATTCGGATGTGTTCTCCTGCATCCCCAGTTCCTGAATCCGGACGCCGTCCGCATATTCTCCAATGGTCAGAATATGATCTGAAACGGTTCCCACCAGATAGCACAGATTCGGCATTTCCTGTTCAAAGCCGGAGACAGTCATCGATCCGTCCTCGCCGTAGGTCAGC
This sequence comes from Lachnospiraceae bacterium, assembly GCA_017449485.1. Taxonomy (GTDB): domain Bacteria; phylum Bacillota; class Clostridia; order Lachnospirales; family Lachnospiraceae; genus CAG-791. The sequence goes on along the minus strand of JAFTFP010000026.1, from coordinate 2,004 downwards.
TCCTGCCCGTCCTCAATTTCTGTCTGGACGCCGGCACCGAACCCATAATAGATGGTCTGAATCAGGTAAATCTGTCGGCCGCGGATTTCATAACAGTCGATCACCGGGCTCTTGTTGACAGAATGAATAAAACCAACGGAGAATTTTCCCGCTTCATATGCCGGTATCTGCAGATAGATTTCGCCGGTATCCTGATTGCTCACTGTCAGATACAGCGGCTTATGCACGAAACGTGCTGTGAAGAATCCGGTCAGAATGATGATTGCCGCCATTCCCGCCGCCAGAATGAGGGGGAAAATGGCCTTGTTCTTCGTTATTAGCATACATCCCGCGGACGCAGAAGATTAGCGTCCACTCTTTTAAAACAGGGCCAGGCATGAAAGCCCGGCCCGTTTTCGATTGTATCGATTGTCCCGCCAGTCTTAAGCTGACAGCAGATCCGGCTTATTACTGGATAGCGCCGATCTCCTTGAAGTACTTCTCTGCACCCGGATGGAACGGAACAGAAATACCTTCTACTGCATAAGCGGTATCCAGCTCCTTGCCCTTCTCGTGTGTAGCGGTGATATCATCCTTGCTCTCAAAGATGGTCTTGACAAGCTCATAGATCACATCATCGGAAATCTTATCGGAAGCGATCAGGGTAGCCTTTACGGTTACAGCACTGACGTCTTCATCAATGCCCTTGTACATGCCGGCAGGGATGGTGTACTGTGCGTAGAAAGGATGCTCCTCGATGAGCTTCGCAGCGTGCTCGTCATCGATGGAGAGCAGGTTGACTTCGTTGGTGGTGCACAGCTCTGTGATCGCAGTGGTCGGCGGTCCTGCTGTGACAAATGCCGCGTCAATCTTGCCATCCTTGAGTGCATCAGCGGAATCGCCGAAGCCCAGGTTGTTGACCTGAATATCATCAAAGGAGATGCCGTAAGCAGCCAGAATCTGACGAGTATTGAACTCCGTTCCGGATCCTGCGTCACCGACGGAAACTCTCTTGCCCTTCAGATCTTCGATCGAAGTGATGTCCGGGGAAGCAACGATCTGGATAACCTCGGAATACAGTGCTGCAACCGTCTTGAAGCTGGTCACTGCGCCGTCCTCCTCAAACAGATCTGTTCCGTTCATGGCATAGTCCATAACATCGTTCTGGACAACTGCGATATCAGCCTCGCCGTCGTCAATCAGGAAGATGTTTGCCTTGGATGCGCCAGTGGACTGAACCGTGATCTGAGACTGCGTCAGCTTGCTGTTCAGAACATTGGCCAGAACGCCGCCATATGCATAGTAGGTTCCGGATGTTCCGCCGGTCGCGAATCTCAGAGAAGCTACACTGCCGGAAGCTGCCGGAGCTGCTTCTTCTGCCGCCTCAGCTGCCGGTGCGCTCTCCGCCTCAGCCGCCGGTGCGGATGTCGTGGAAGAAGTGCATCCAGCAAGAACCATGGAGCATGCCAGTGCCGCTGCAACAGCCGCCATAAGCTTTTTCTTCATAAAACTACTCCTCCTTCATTGTTTGTCTGCTGAAATTGAATACAATGATACAATGACAACATTATAATCGCTTGTCCCGCTAAATTCAATTCTTTTCTGGAGAAGCTTTTCAGCGGCCCGCAGCGGTCCCGGCGCCGCCGGAAACATTGAAATGTCTGATCAGTTTTCCCACCGGATTTAAGTGAACCCGCATCGCACCCTGCGGACAGAATTCCTGGCAGCAGAAGCAGTGAATGCATTTTGTGCGGTCAATCACCGGGACGCCTTCCATATGAATAGCCTTGGCCGGACAGACCTGCGCACACTTTCCGCATCGGATACAGTCATCCTCATACAGCTGCGGCCTCGATGAAAAGATCCACTCTGCCGCCTTGCCGAACAGTGCGCCGGCAGGCCCCTTCGAAGCAAAGGTAATACTCATGGGCTTCGAGACCAGCTGAAAGTCCTTTACGCACGCATGGTCATAGGCATCTTTTCCGATGATATTCAGTTCATCGAGCCGGCTCTTCCCCAGCCCTC
>JAFTFP010000258.1 GCA_017449485.1 Lachnospiraceae bacterium | reverse complement strand
GTACACCGAGAGCGAGCTTCGATACGAAGATTATACCGACTACGACGATTTTGAGCGCAGAGAGCGGGCAAGACGCGCGCTCTATGTGCAGCACTATGGCGACGGCACAGAGGAGGCAGCACAGGACCTTCCGCTGCCGGAAGAGGATGCTCAGCCGGAGATGGAACCGGTGAAGCAGCCTGCAGAGCGCCCGGCGTCAGCGGCTCAGAGCAGTCCGAAAAGACCTGCATCCGAGTCCGGCCAGCGCAGGAGGCCGCAGCCGCGGCCTGCCCAGCAGCCTGGCCAGCGGACAGCCACTTTGGATGAAGAGGTGGAGGCGAACCGGAGAAAACTCTTCATGCAGGAGAAACGGATCCGGGACAACGAAGAGCGGATCCGCGAGCAGGAGAGGCAGCTCAGCCGGCAGGAGAAGCAGCTGAAGGGAGCTGCCCGCCGCACACCGGCAACGTCATCCCGCCCGGCCGCGGCGCAGACTGCGCCCGGAAAACAGGCACACGCTGCCCGCCGCGAAGAGGCGGAGGCCGCAAGAGAGCGGCGCCGGAAATAGCAGCGGGAGCGTCAGCTGCATAAGAAGCATGAGGAGGTCACGGAACAGGTGAACCGCCGCGTGCGGAAGGGAAAGATCAGGCGGACCCTGCTGGTACTGCTCCTGATCCTGCTGATTGCAGCAGGCGTGCTAGTATATCGTTTTCTGGGTTCTTTCCAGGCGGGCGGACAGCCGATTGATCCGCTTGCCAATGAGCAGGTTTCCCGCGATGCTTCCATGATCGGATACACCAACATTGCGCTGTTCGGCGTGGACTCCACAGAAGGCGCGCTGGATCAGGGAAACAACCGAAGTGATATGATCATGATCGCTTCCATCCATAATCTGACCGGAGAGGTGAAGCTGGTCTCGGTTTACCGGGATACGCTGCTGCGCGTCAGTGAGGACGATCTGTACACGAAGTGCAATGCGGCCTATGCCTACGGCGGACCGCAGCAGGCCGTGACCATGCTGAACCGGAACCTGGATCTGAATATTCAGGACTATGCGACGGTGGGCTTTGGCGGCCTCGCCGATGCGATTGATGCGGTCGGCGGCATTGAACTGGATATCACAGAAGAGGAGATTCATTTCCTCAATGACTATCAGAGCACCATGGCGGAGCCCCTTGGAAAACAGTACATTCCGATTGAGCATGCCGGAACGCAGACGGTCAACGGTCTGCAGGCGACAGCGTACTGCCGGATCCGTTACACGGCGGGAGATGATTTCCGCCGGACTGAGCGTCAGCGGACCGTGTTGATGAAGCTTCTCGCAAAGGCCAAGACGGCATCGCCCGCGCAGCTGAAATCACTGCTGGACATGATGACGCGGGACGTCTCCACTTCGCTGTCCAAGACTAAGATGCTGGAGCTTGCCGCCCAGCTGGTGCGCGCGGACGTGACCGATACGCTGGGCTTCCCGGCGTCGGATAAGATTGCAACCGGTATGGTGGACGGGGCGTCCATGGTGATTCCGGTGGACTTAAAAGCCAACGTTGTCTGGCTGCACGGCGTGCTGTTCGGAGATCTGTACTATGAGGTGTCTCCGGAAGTGGAAGCCATCAGCCAGCGGGTTTCACAGATAACAGGATACTAAAAGATGGTTTTTTCCAGCACAGTTTTCACATTTCTGTTTCTGCCGGTGGTACTGGCACTGTATTATCTGGCTAAAGAGCGCTACCGCAACGCGATTCTGCTGGCGGCGAGTATTCTGTTTTATGCCTACGGTGAGCCATATTTTGTCTTTATCATGCTCGCCTCGGTGCTGCTCAACTACCTGTTTGCGCTGTGGATTGACAAGCACCGCGGCACCCGGAAGGCATCGATCATTCTTGCGGCAGATGTCATACTGAACCTCGGCATTCTGTTTGTCTTCAAGTACCTGGATTTCTCGATCCGGGTGATCGACTCAGTGTTTAAGAGGGATCTGGCGCCCATCGGCATTGCGCTGCCCATCGGCATTTCCTTCTTCACATTCCAGGCCATGAGCTATGTCATCGATGTTTACCGCGGGACGGCTGCTGTGCAGAAGAATCCGCTGAATGTGGCGCTGTATATTTCCTTCTTCCCGCAGCTGATCGCCGGACCGATTGTCCGCTACAACACCATTGCGGAGCAGATTCAGAAGCGGACCTGCAGTCTCGAGAAGTTTGGGGAAGGCGCCAAGCGCTTCATGACGGGCTTCGGGAAGAAGGTGATCCTGGCCAACAATCTGGCACTGGTGGCGGAGGAAGCCTTCCGTCAGACAGATTTTGCCTCAGGCACACTGGCTTATTCGTGGCTGGGTGCGATTGCTTTCTCGCTGCAGATCTTCTACGACTTCTCCGGCTATTCGGATATGGCCATCGGACTGGGCAAAATGTTCGGGTTCGAGTTTCTTGAGAACTTCGATTATCCCTATATTTCTTCATCGGTGACGGAATTCTGGCGCAGGTGGCATATGTCGCTGGGGCAGTGGTTCCGGGATTATGTGTACATTCCGCTGGGCGGCTCCCGCAAGGGGACGGGGCGGACGATCCGCAATCTGCTGATTGTCTGGCTCCTGACCGGCATCTGGCACGGCGCCAATTATACCTTCATCTTCTGGGGACTGGCGTATTACGTGCTGCTGCTCGTGGAGAAATATGTGATCCGGCCGGAGAAGCGGGGAAAGGTGATCCGTGTTTTCTGGCGCATCGTGACACTTCTGTGTGTCAATTTCCTGTGGGTGCTGTTCAACTCGCCGAGCATGAACTATGCCATGAACTATCTGCTCTCGATGGCCGGATGGTTCAGGACGCCCCTGGGCCTGACTGCGCCCGCTGTGCTTCGGATCTTCCGGGAATATGGAATTTATTATCTGCTGGGCATCCTCTTCGCGATGCCGGTGTGGAAGAAGCTGGAAGGAAAGCTTGCGGCCTCGAAGAAGGGGTGTGCCGTGCTCTCGTATGTCTTCCCGGTATTGTATATGCTGATGTTCCTGTGGGCGGTATCCTTCCTGATTCTGGGCGCGCACAATCCGTTTATTTACTTTAACTTCTGAGTGGAACGGCCATGAAGAATCGTTATTACGCGGTCCTGTTTCTGGCGATGCTGATTGTGCTGGGCCTGGGAAGCACCGCAAAACTGACTGATCACTATCTGAATAATACGCCGCTCAACCATGTCTATGAGCCGCAGGCGGGCGAGGGGAGATTGCTGGACACAGATTTTACGGCCAGCTTCGCCGGCAGCCGTTTCTTTATCAACCTGAACGGTCTGATGCGCCGCGCCGCGGGGCAGCGGGAGATGAACGAGGTTGTGAAGCTGGACAACGGGTATCTCGCAGGGACCATGGAGGATCTGGACGACTGGCTGCTGGAGCAGAATGCCGATAAGACGGCTTATGCTGCACACAGGCTGAAGGAAATGGGCGTTCCGTTCCTGTATGTGGCAACGCCGGAGACCATCGCGCCGCAGGATTCCAATGTCTTTACCCAGGACGGTGTCCTGCCGGCGGGGCTCGAGGATTACGGCAACATCAATATGGATGTTTTCGTGCAGCGCCTCTCCGGATCAGACGCGGAAGTCATGGACCTGCGGGCGCTGATGCGGGAGGATGGGATCGATCCCTACAGTCTGATGTACCGGACCGACCACCACTGGACGACTGAGGGCGGCTTCTACGCCTTTACGAAGATCGCGGAGTGGGTGGAGAAAAAGACCGGTAAGCGCGTGGATCCCGCATTGCTTTCACTGGACAGTTATCAGAAAGAGGTTTATCCGGCGTGGCATCTGGGATCCAGAGGCCAGCGGACCGGCCGGTGGTTTGCAGGTGCGGATGATTTTGTCCTGTATCTGCCCAGGGAGGACGTGGAGGTTGTAAATCACCGCACGGGAGAGACTGGACCATTTTCCGAGCAGGTGATCAGCCGCGCGCCGCTCGCGCAGCGGGATCCGGATTCCATGTACACATATGACCGCGTGCTGGAAAAGTCATTGGGGCAGTTTACGAATCCGTCCGCAGACAATGATGCGCGGATCATGATTCTGTGTGATTCCATGGGAGAGGCGGTCTGCCCGTTCCTGATTCTGGGCTATCGGGATGTTTACTATCTGGACAGCTACTATCCCGGGAATCTGACGCAGTCCCTGGTGGAGGAGTGGAAGCCGGATGCGGTGATTCTGCTGCAGTATCCGGGCCTGTTAAAGAATGATTATTCCTATGAATTCAGTTTCTGAGAAACTGGACTCTGCTTAATTTAAGAAAGACTGAAGTTACGAAGATGTCAGGAAAGAAGATTGTTGTTATCGGAGCCGGCGCCGCGGGACTGATGGCGGCACAGGGCGCGGCGGAGAGCGGCGCACAGGTCACAGTGCTGGAGAAAAATGAAAAGGCCGGCCGGAAGATCTATATCACAGGCAAGGGACGCTGCAATTTCACCAACGCCTGTGACACGCAGGACTTCTTCCAGAATGTGGTGACCAACCCGCGATTTCTGTACAGCGCGGTGTACGGTTTTGATGCGCAGGCTGTCATGGCCTTTTTCGAAGAGAACGGATGCCCTGTCAAGGTCGAGCGCGGGAACCGGGCCTTCCCGGTCTCGGATCACGCCTCGGATATCACGGCGGCGCTGCTGCGCTCGCTGAAGAAAGCGGGCGTACGCATCAGTTATCACAGTGAAGTAGAACGGATTCTTGTGCAGGAAACGGAAAACGGCCGGCGTGTCTTGGGCGTGCGGCTCACCGACGGGCGCAGCATTCCGGCTGACGCGGTCATTGTCTGTACCGGCGGCCTGTCATATCCGACCACCGGCTCCACGGGAGACGGCATGAAATTTGCGCAGGAGCTGGGCCTTGCGCTGACGCCGACGGCTCCGGCTCTGGTGCCGCTGACAGTCAGGGAGACCTGGCCGATGGAACTGCAGGGCCTTGCTCTGAAGAATATCGCTGTGCGCGTAGAGGAAATTCCGGAGGAGATCCTGCAGCACCCGGAGGACACTGAGAAGGCCGGAGAAGGCGCAAAGCCGAAAAAGGGAAAGAAATCGAAGAAGCCGGTATACGAAGGCTTCGGGGAGATGCTGTTTACGCACTTCGGCGTCAGCGGGCCGCTCATCCTTTCCGCTTCCTCCTACTGCAATTTCCAGGAATGCGGCGCGTACCGGATGCAGCTGGATTTAAAGCCGGCGCTCACGCAGGAACAGCTTATGCAGCGGATCGTCCGGGAGATCGAGGCGGGACCGCTGCGGCATTTTGAAACGCTGCTGAGGACGCTGTTCCCGGCCAGACTGGCCGAGATCATGGCAGTGCTCTCAGAAGAGGCCTGCGGGATCCGGAGCGATCGGATCGCAAGATCGCTGAACGATCAGGAAATCCGCCGCTTTTCAGATTTTGTCAAAGCTGTGCCGCTGACGCTTACAGGCACCAGGAGCTACGCGGAGGCGGTCGTCACGCGGGGCGGCGTGAGCGTAAAGGAGATCAATCCTTCTACGATGGAGAGCCGGAAAATTCCCGGGCTCTACTTCGCGGGGGAAACACTGGATGTGAATGCCCTCACCGGCGGTTTCAACCTGCAGATCGCGTGGAGCACCGGAATGCTCGCAGGACGCAGTGCGGGCAGTACTGAGGCGTAGAAATCAAAATGTACAGGGTTAGTATGGAGGAAACAGAAGATGAGTAAGATCCCTGTCAGTATTGCAATTGACGGCCCTGCCGGCGCAGGCAAGAGCACTGTTGCGAAGCTCACAGCCCGGAAGACGGGTTATATCTATGTGGATACCGGCGCCATGTATCGCGCGATGGCTCTGTTCCTGATCCGCAGAGGGATCGGAGCGGAGGACGCCGAGGCCATCAGCCGTGTCAGTCAGGAGGCGGATATTTCCATCGAGTACCGGGACGGAGAGCAGGTCGTTCTGCTGGACGGCGAGAATGTCAATGCGTTTCTGCGCACAGAAGAGGTCGGCAAGATGGCCAGCGCCAGCAGTGTCAACGCGGACCTGCGCAGAAAGCTGGTGGAGCTGCAGCAGGAGCTGGGAGCCCGGACCAGTGTGGTCATGGACGGCCGCGATATCGGCACGGTGGTGCTGCCGCACGCGGCGGTCAAAATCTTCCTGACGGCCAGCGTAGAGGAGCGCGCAATGCGGCGCTTCAAGGAGCTGCAGGCTAAGGGCGAGCCGGCTGATCTTGATACGATTGCGAAGGACATCGAAGAGCGCGATTACCGCGACAGTCATCGGGCGGTTTCTCCGCTGAAGCAGGCGGAGGATGCGATTCTGATTGACTCATCGAAGATGACGGCTGAGGAGGTCGCAGAGCAGATCCTTGCGATCTGGCAGCAGGTCATGGATCAGGAAAAGGAGAAAGGCTGACGGAGTGTGTCAGGCTGCAGGTGAAGGAATGGAAATCAGACTGGCTAAGAGCGCAGGCTTCTGCTTCGGTGTGGAGCGGGCTGTGAATACGGTATATGAGCTGCTGGAGGATGAGACGGCTCATCCGGTCTATACCTATGGGCCGATTGTGCATAACCGGGAGGTCGTAGGAGACCTGGAGCGGCGCGGGGTGCGCGTTCTGAACACACCGGAGGAGATCCGGAGCATTGAGAAGGGGACCATTGTCATCCGTGCCCACGGCGTATCGGAGGAGATCAGCAGGCTGATCAGCGAGCGGCCGGGTGTGCGGTTTGTGGATGCGACCTGCCCCTTCGTGCAGCGGATTCACAAGACCGTCCGGGAAGAATCCGTAAAAGGCCGCAACATTATCATCATCGGCAACGCGGGCCATCCCGAGGTGGTGGGAACGACCGGATGGAGCGTCCGGCCGGTTGCGGTTATCGAAACACTGCAGGAAGCAGAGCAGTGTCCGCTTGATCCGGAAGAGCCGGTCTGCATCGTCGCACAGACCACATTTCAAGCCACAAAATTTGAAGATTTGGTTGCAAGATTGCAGGAAAAAGGGTACAATGCAATTTGTATGAATACAATCTGTAACGCTACGCAGGAGCGTCAGACAGAGGCCGGTGAGATCGCTGCGAAGGCAGATGTGATGATTGTAATCGGCGATCCGGCGAGTTCCAATTCTGCTAAGCTTTACGAGATCTGCAGAAAAGCGTGCGAAAGAACGTATTTCATACAGAGGGCGGAGGATCTGAATCTGCAGCTGACCGGCAGGGAGGCACTGATCGGCATCACCGCGGGGGCGTCGACCCCAAAGAATATCATCGAGGAGGTTCGAAGTCATGTCGGATCAGGAAATGAGTTTTGAGCAGTTGTTAAATGAGTCGTTAAAGGTTATTCACGCAGGGGATATCGTAGAGGGATCCGTCATCGATGTGAAGCCGGAGGAGGCCGTTCTGAATATCGGCTACAAATCTGATGGTATACTGACAAGAGGCGAATATTCCAACGACAACAGCCTGGATCTGACAACCAAACTCAGTGTCGGCGACAAACTGGAAGTAAAGGTACTGAAGGTCAATGACGGCGACGGACAGGTTGTCCTTTCATATAAGAGACTTGCCCTGGATCGCGGAAATAAGGATATTGAGGACGCATTCAACAATAAGACCGTTTTGAAGGCACCTGTCACACAGGTCCTTTCCGGCGGTGTCTGTGTTGAAGTCAGCGGTGTGAGAGTATTTATTCCGGCCAGCCTTGTTTCGGATACCTATGAGAAGGATCTGAACAAGTACATGGATCAGGAAATCGAATTTGTCATCACGGAGTACAATCCGAGAAGACGCCGCTATATCGGCGACCGCAAGCAGCTTCTGGCAGCACAGCACG
>JAFTFP010000257.1 GCA_017449485.1 Lachnospiraceae bacterium | reverse complement strand
GCAGATCAATTCCCATCCGCTCCAGTACAGCCCGCTTCTCCGACATGGTTGTCAGCTCCTGATAGACCGCGCCGTCTGAAGCAAAAAAAGCCTCCGGGCTTGGATTAAAGGTCAGCACGGCGGCTTTCAGACCGTTTTTACGCTGACGGATCAGCTCATACAGGAGCTCCCTGTGCCCGAGATGAACGCCGTCAAATTTACCAATTGCAACGGCGCAGGGACTTTCACTGATAAAATTGTCAGGATTGGTAATTCGTTCCATCATGAATGTGTGTGCTCCAAAAACATCTTGACCGGAATCAGAACTTTCCGCTCCGGCTCATAGCGATACAAAGCATAAAACCGATGTTCTTCATCATAAACCCGGGCTGTTTTCAGTTCCTCGAATGGAATAGAAAGTCCGGTCAGATCCTCCGGTTCCAGCGGATTTCCGTTCTCCAGATATTTCAGAGATTCCGTTTTCACTGTAATCTCAGGCGCATCCGGGAAGAAGGAGTCCGTCGGAAGAATCACCTTTCTGAGAGCTTTCTCATCTTCGTGTACCATTCTGTCAAGCTCGTCCAGCGTCACAGCCTGCTGAAGGCTGAAATTACCTACACGCGTCCTGGTCAGATGCTCCATGGCGGCTCCTGTCGTCAGAATCCCGCCGATATCCTCGCACAGCGTCCGGATATAAGTTCCCTTCCCGCATACAACGCGCAGCGTCACCACCGGATCCACAGCAGCTCCTGTCACATTCTCTGCCAGCAGTCCCTCCGGCAGCAGCTCGATGGAATGAATGGTGACCTGTCTGGCGGGTCTGTCGATCGTTTTCCCTGCACGGGCCAGCTCATAAAGACGCTTTCCCTTGATCCGGACAGCGGAATACATGGGCGGAATCTGGGAAATCTCTCCGATAAAACGCTCGGCGGCAGAGGCGATCAGCGCCTCCAGATCCGGCGATTGTGCTCTCAGAATACACATTGTCTCTTCCGGCGTATGCTCTGAGAGGACGGTGCCGCTCATGTCCTGTGTGTCTGTGACGACCCCCAGCCGCATTTTGCACAGGTACTCCTTGTCGCGGTCTCCGATCAGTTCAACCAGTCTGGTGGCATTGCCCAGGCACACCGGCAGCACGCCGACCGCATCCGGATCCAGCGTGCCCGTATGTCCGATTTTTCTCGTGTGAAGAATTCCGCGGAGCTTGGCTACCACATCCGAGGAGGTATAGCCCGGCTCCTTGTTGATGACAATGATTCCGTTGTACATAAAAGCTCCATTACGACTGGCTTTCCGTTTCATTTGCAGCTTCTGTCTTCTTCAGCTGCATCTCAATGCTTTCAGCAAGATTGTTGACCGCATCGCGCCAGGTCGAGGAAATCGTACAGCCGGCAGCTCTGTCATGCCCTCCACCCCCGTAGAAAGCGCAGACCTGGGCAGCATTGACTTCGCCATTCGTGCGCAGGCTGACGCGGAAGCGCAGCGGCTCCACTTCCTGCAGAAAGACGGCGGCCTTGACGCCCTCCGTGAGCATCAGCTGACTTGCTATGCCCTCCAGGTCGACAGAAGTCGCGCCATAAAAGGCCATGGTCTTTTTCTCAATCACGCAGAAGATGCATTGTCCGTCAAGGATCCGAATGCTCTCCAGCAGTGCCCGGCCCATGATCTGCTGCTGCACGTAGGTCTTTTCGAAGAAGACCTCTCTGCAGATGGTCGGAAAATCGAAGCCGAAGCGGATCAGATCCGCCGCAATTTCCATCGTTCTGGGTGAGACATTGGAATAGCGGAACACGCCGGTATCCGTGACCATGCCGGTATAAAGTGCCTGGGCCGCCTCCGCGTCGAGATAGCTGTTCCCGTTCTGCTCAGCCGCCCGGATGACTTCATAAACCAGCTCACAGGTTGAGCTGGCGTGCGGAACAACGAAGCTCACATGGGCTCTGCCGCTGCCGCGGCTTGCGTGGTGATCAATGTTGATGATTCTGCCTGCATTTTCGCACAGGCCGGCCGCTCCGCCGATCCGGCTGCTGTCACAGTCCAGAACCAGAAATGCGTCATATCGGTCAATCGGTGTAATATAATTCCCCGCGTCGTCCTTCTCCTGATGAAAGCTTTCGGCGCCGGGAATATTTTTCATCAGGCTGTGATTAAAGGATTCAGAAAACACATCAATCCTTGCATCCGGCACGGCCTTCGACAGGAATCGTGCCATCGCTGCACAGGAACCGACAGCATCTCCATCCGGCCTGACATGGCCGGAAATGGCGATGGTTCTGCATCCTTCAAGTTCTTTCAGAATATCAATCAAGCTAAATCCTCCCGGGATCTGCCGCGTGCAGCGGTGATCCTCGCAAAAATCGCCTTCCAGCTAAGGCATCTGTCAGACGGCAGGCCCTTGGAAGGCGATCCTGAATTCAATACGTTCAGAGCCGGCAGTGCTGCCGGTCCTTACATTTCAAGTCCGGTCAGGCCTCGGGTGCTCCGCCCGGTTCCTCATCTCCGCGCGCATTGGCAGATTCGTAATCTCTGGCGATTACTTCATCAATCTGATGCGACATCTCGACGCCATAGGCAATCGACGTGTCTGCAAGAAACTGCAGAACCGGCGTATTCCGCAGATTCACTCTGCGGGCCAGCTCTCCGCGGATAAAGCCGGAGGCACTTTTCAGGCCCTCCATTGTCTCTTTGATCGCACTGCTCCGTTCCTCCGGGTCGCCGGAAGTAAAGACGCTGATCCAGATTTTGCACGTCTTTAAGTCCGGTGCCACTTCAACATCCATGACAGATGTCAGCGGAGAAATCCGGGGATCCTTGACGTCCCGGATAATCTCCGAGAGCGTTCTGCGAACCTCGTCGTTGATCCTTCTGTTTTTAATGCTGTTCTT
>JAFTFP010000256.1 GCA_017449485.1 Lachnospiraceae bacterium | reverse complement strand
GGATCGAGGATACCGGCCGTGTGGGTCGCCGTGATCGGCTTTGCCATGAATTTCGGCGCCTATGCCTCGGAAATCATGCGGTCCGGCTACAACAGTGTGGATCCGGGGCAGCGGGAGGCGGCGCTGGCCCTTGGCTTTACGGAAAAACAGGCCTTTTCATATTTTGTCCTGCCGCAGGCTGCGGGCATTGCACTGCCGGTCGCCCGCGGTGAGATGATCAGCCTCCTGAAGAGCACCGCTGTGGTCGGTTATATTTCGATTCTGGATCTGACGAAGATGAGCGACATCATCCGCGCCCGCACGTTCGAGGCCTTCTTCCCGCTGATCACGACGGCGCTGATCTATTTCCTGCTGGCCTTTCTGATCACGGAGGCAGTCAATTTTCTTCTGAAGCGGATTAATCCGCACAGCATCGAAAAGCAGAAGGGAGGCAGTGAACTATGAGCCTGATCCATGTAGAGCATCTGCGCAGGGAATTTCCCAACTCAACGCCGTTGAAGGATATCAGCTTCGATGTGAATGAAGGAGAAATCATTTCGGTGATCGGACCTTCCGGCACCGGAAAGTCCACCATGCTCCGCTGCCTGAACCGGCTGGAGCAGCCGACCTCCGGAACAATCCTGGTGGACGGCATCGATGCGATGGATCCCGCATGTGATCTTTCCCAGATCCGCCGCAGGATGGGAATGGTTTTCCAGAGCTTCAATCTTTTTGAGAATCTGAACGTGATCGACAACATCACGGCAGGACCGATCCGGCTGCTGGGCATCCCGAAGGAGCAGGCCTATGAGGAGGGCTCTGCGCTGCTGAGACGCGTCGGACTGGAGGGAAGGGAGAACCGTTTTCCGGAGCAGATGTCCGGCGGCCAGAAACAGCGCGTCGCCATTGCCCGGGCGATCGCCATGAAGCCCAGGATTCTGCTGCTGGACGAGCCCACCTCCGCGCTGGACCCGAAGATGACCAATGAGGTACTGGCTGTGATCCGCATGCTCGCAGAAGACGGTATGACCATGATGATTGTGACGCATGAGATGAAGTTCGCCCGGGAGATTTCCACCAGGGTCTTCTATCTGGACGAGGGCGTGATCTACGAAGAGGGCACGCCGGAGCAGATCTATGACCATCCGCAGAAGGAGAAGACCAGGCGGTTTATTGAAGGACTGAAGGAAACAGAATTGTAATTCAGGAACGCCTCGGTGATCCTGAGCGAGGCAAAGCTGCAGGCAGAAAACAAAAATCCCCGCAGAACCCTGCGGGGAAGAAGAAAGCTGGCAGCGGGAATCGGACCCGCGACCTCCGCACTACCAATGCGACGCACTACCGACTGTGCTATGCCAGCAATCATGGTCTTCTCGTGACGACCGTGAGACATCATACCATACGGTTCGATACATTGTCAACGAAAAGAAGGATAAAAGATGAATGAAAAACTGTCGCTTTTAAAGAACAATATTGGCCGGAGACTGATCGGCAAGGACGAGCTGGTCGACCTGGTGCTGACGGCGCTGCTGGCGGGCGGCCACATTTTGCTCGAAGATGTTCCAGGCGTCGGGAAGACGACGCTTGCCCGGGCGCTGGCGGATTCGATTGATGCGGGTTTTTCGCGGATTCAGTGCACGCCGGATACGATGCCCGGTGATATTACGGGCGTGACGGTCTATCACATGGAGAAGGGTGTCTTCGAGACGATGCCGGGGCCGGTGGTCAATCAGATCGTGCTGGCGGATGAGCTGAACCGGGCGACGCCCAAGACGCAGGCGGCGCTGCTGGAGGCAATGGAGGAGCGCCAGGTGACGATCGACGGAAAGACGATTCCGATTCCGGAGCCGTTTCTGGTGATCGGCACGGAGAACCCGATGGAGATGGCCGGAACCTATCCGCTTCCGGAGGCCCAGCTGGACCGTTTCATGATGAAGCTCAGTGTGGGCTATCCCTCTTCCGAAGAAGCACTGCGGATGGCGGATGAATTTCTTTCGGGCGTGCTGCATGAGCCGACGCAGGCTGTGCTGTTGGCACAGGATATCCTGGAGATGAAGCAGGAAGTGAAGCAGATCACCGTGCATGAGGATCTGGTGTGCTATGCCCGGGATCTGATCGAAGAGACCCGCAGACGCAGAGAGGTCCGGTTTGGCGCCAGTCCGCGGGCACTGCTGGAGCTGCTTCGGGCTTCCCAGGCCTGTGCATATCTGGAGGGGCGGGACTACTGTGTGCCGGAGGATGTGCGCAGGATGTGCCGCGTCGTTCTTCCCCACAGACTGATCATGACGGCGGATGCGCGGATGAACCGCACTTCAGCGCAGCAGGTGGTCCGGGAGATTCTGGAACACGTCCGGGTGCCGCAGTAGGAGAGAGACCGCCGGCGCGTTTTAAGCGTGAGAGTCCGGCGGCGGAAGAGCAGGAGGAGAAGAGGTGT
>JAFTFP010000255.1 GCA_017449485.1 Lachnospiraceae bacterium | reverse complement strand
GGATCGCCGAGAGCGTCGCTCTCGTCTCATTTTCATTGCGGGTCACGGTTCCCAGCATAATCTGCTGGACTGCCTTCTGAATCATTTTTTTCTGTTCCCTCAGTTGTTCTGTTTGATCAGGTGTATTCCGTCCTGGCACTTCTTATGCTTCAGCTGCTTTTTCTGCCTCATGCAGGGCTGCCTTCTTCTCTGCGATCCGCTTCTGAACCTCCACCATCTCAGGCTTGGTCAGCTTGCAGGAGCGCATTGCCAGCAGCGTGCAGATCCAGCCCAGGATGGCCAGTCCATAGCGCAGGAACATGGTCATCCAGAACACGCCGGGCGTCGCCGGATCGCCGGGCTGCGGCATGGTCGCCGTGTAACCGATCAGCGCAACACAGCCGGTCGCGATCAGAGAAGAAACGGAAGAGACAATCTTGTCAACCAGGCTGTAGGTACCGCTGATGACAGCCGGGACATATTTGCCGCTGCGATCCAGTTCATAGTCAATGATGTCGGCCATGAAGCCGGTGTTCGCTGTGGTGACGCACATGGAGAAGCCGTTGGTGACCAGTGTCAGCAGCACATACAGAATCATGGTCACGCCCATGGTTGCGATGCTGGAAGGCTCAATAACGATAAAGAACAGGATAATCACGATGTTTCCGATAATGCAGTTTCTCGTCCAGGTGACGATGGACTCCTTATTGCCGTGCTGTCCGGCATAGCGTGCGCCGTAGGCGGCAAACAGAATCGACGGCAGCATGCCGATCACGCTCAGAATCGTGGCAAGGCCCATGTTTCCGATCAGAATACCGGAAAGCATCGTTCCGACGATGGCTACGGACTGTGTCTGCTGTGCAACCTTGTCCGAAGCGGCGGAAATGATGTAGCTCTGCAGAGGCTTGTTCTTCTTCAGAACATCGATCATATCTGTCAGCTTCAGGTGCTCCTGCGTCTTATTGGTGCCCTCGAAATATTCCGGCTTGTCAAAGGCGCTGATACCGATGCACACCAGGATGACACCGATGAAGGACAGGCCGACGCAGACAAAGCACGCCGCTGAAAGGAATGCCTGATTGTAGGTACCGCCGAACTGAGGCAGCATCACCACGTTCAGAACAATGGTCAGCGCCATCGGAACCATATAGTTGAAAATGGTCATCCAGACACCGACAGTGGGACGCTGTTTCGGATCGTTGGTCAGCAGTGCCGGCAGGGTCTGCGCGGTCATGTTGACGATCGTGTAGCCGATGACATACAGCATATAGAAGACCAGGAATGCGGCCGTGCCCAGTCCCTTGCTGGAGAAGAAGTGGAACATGCACAGCAGGCCTGCACTCTGGATCGCCCAGCCCAGCAGCATCAGCGGCCGGATTTTGCCCCATCTGGTATTGAACCGGTCATACAGGAACGCCAGGACGGGATCCGTGATCGCGTCAAATATACGCATGAACATCAGAAGGCCGCCGACCATGGCTGTGGCGATGCCGTAGCCGATGCTGGCCGAGTAAGTCGCCAGACCGATCAGTGAATAGATGGCCATGCCGTTCAGGCCGTTGCAGGCAACCAGAATAATCTGCCACAATTTCGCGCGGCGGTACTGCACGCCGTCCAGTTCACTCTGTGTAGGCTTGTTTCCTTTTGCTCCCATTTTTTCTCCCTCCGCATTAATTGCAGTCAGTGCTGCGTGTTTGATTAAACAGAAATCCCCATCGGGACATTTTCATTGTATCGGAGCAGAATCCAGTTTGTTGTTTTAA
Source organism: Lachnospiraceae bacterium (assembly GCA_017449485.1). Taxonomy (GTDB): domain Bacteria; phylum Bacillota; class Clostridia; order Lachnospirales; family Lachnospiraceae; genus CAG-791. The sequence goes on along the minus strand of JAFTFP010000255.1, from coordinate 1,462 downwards.
TTTTCCGTATTTTGGTTTAAAATTATTGATGAGTCGACACTTAACGTAATTTCAATATAAATTATGGAATTTCAAAACATGGAGTCCTTACATTCTCTGACAAACGATCATTCCGGGATCTCCGAAAAAGTTCTGTTTCTGCATGAGCTGCTCAGATGTACGCACCGGATTTATCTGTGGGCGTACGACACCGCGTTTCAGCCGCTTTACTCCAATTACCCGGGCTCCGTCTACAACCTGGATCTCTTCAGTCTGGCCAGTTTTTCTGTGCCGATCCGCGAAGAGCTGGACCGGGGCAGCTCCTACCCGCTGATCCTGGAGACGGATCTCGGCCTGCTGTGGATCATAGCGTTTGAATATCACGACCTGAAGGCAGAAAAGATCTATGTCCTCGGCCCCGCCTTTACGGGGCGCAATACCAGCCTGCTCCTTCGGAAAAAGCTGGACAATTATCATCTCGACGTGCGGGAATACAACCAGATTCTGCGGGAGCTGGAAGAAGTTCCGATCATTCCCTCCAACCAGCTGATCCAGTATGCCGTGATGCTTCACTGCGCTGTCACCGGCGCACACATTACGCCGGACCAGGTCGCAAGCTCTTCACTGAGCGGAGAGACAGGGACTTCCTCCGACTCCCCTTCACAGGATGGACCAAGCGGCATCGAAAGCATCACGCGCGAACACCGCGGTGTCTGGGAATCGGAACAGCGGTTTCTTGCCATGATCCGGGAAGGAAATCCGGAATATATCAAGGCGCTGCAGACCTCCAATACCCTCAGCAGCGGCGTCCGCGCCGAGGTGGGCGACCCGCTGCGGCAGAATAAGAATAATCTGCTGGTTCTGCTCACCCTGGTCTCCCGCGCCGCGATTGAAGGGGGCCTGAGTCCCTCCATCGCCTACACGCTGAATGATGATTACGCGCAGCGCATCGAGCTGGCTGAAAACCTGGCGCAGGCCATGCGCATCTCCAGAGAGCTGATCGATGACTATGTCTTCCGCGTCCGCGCCGTCCGGGAACAGCGCGGCATCTCCACACCGATCCGGGAGGCCTGCCATACCATCCAGCTGCATCTGACCGAAAAGATCCGCCTTTCTGATCTCGCCGCGCGCGCCGGCTATGCGGACTATTATTTCTCCGAGAAATTCCGGAAGGAGATGGGTGTGAGCGTCGGCGCCTATATTCAGGAGCAAAAGCTGACACTGGCCCGGAATCTCCTGCTGGACACGAATCTGACCATCCAGGATATCTCGGACCGCCTTGCCTTTTCCAGCCGGAACAATTTCACGACGGCCTTCCGCCGGCACTTCGGCATCACGCCGGGGCAGCTGCGGGAGGGGAAAGCCATTCAGTCCTAGATGACTCTGCTTTACTGATAAGACATCATCATTGACCGCATGCCGGAAGGGCATATTAAATCGGGCGATGTTCCGAGGTCAAGGAGGAAGAACACATGCTGAAACT
>JAFTFP010000254.1 GCA_017449485.1 Lachnospiraceae bacterium | reverse complement strand
GCCTTCTTCTCAGCCTTCATGATGCCGTTCTTGCGAAGATATTCAACTGCTGCATCCATATCGCCGTTGGTCTCGGTCAGGGCCTTCTTGCAGTCCATCATACCCGCGCCGGTAGCTTCTCTTAATTCCTTCACCTGTGCCGCTGTAATTGCCATTGGTGTTACTCTCCTTTCAAAATCCCTTATTACAGGGTTCCTTCCTCAGCCTGCTCAGCCTCGCTTGCTGCGGACTCCGCTGCAAGAGCTTCCTGGCTCTCCTCATCAGCTGCGACGTTCTCCTCGCCCTGATGTGCCTCGATGACAGCGTCAGCCATCTTGCCGGTCAGCAGCTTGACTGCACGGATTGCATCGTCGTTGCCCGGGATAACATAATCCAGATCCTCCGGATCGCAGTTAGTGTCACCGATACCGATCAGGGTGATGCCCAGTGCATGAGCCTCAGCGACGCAGATCTTTTCCTTCTTGGGATCTACTACGAAGATTGCATCAGGAATACGAGTCATTTCCTTGATGCCGCCCAGGTTCTTCTCGAGCTTGTCCCACTCCTTCTGGAGCTTCGCAACTTCCTTCTTGGGAAGAACATCGAAGGTGCCGTCCTGAGACATCTTCTCGATCTTTTTCAGACGCTCGATACGGCTCTGGATGGTCTTGAAGTTGGTCAGCATACCGCCGAGCCATCTCTCGTTGACATAGTACATACCGCAGCGCTCAGCCTCAGTCTTGACTGCATCCTGTGCCTGCTTCTTGGTGCCGACGAACAGAATGGTTCCGCCCTGCTCTGCGATCTCGAAGACTGCCTTGTAAGCCTCATCAACCTTGATGACGGACTTCTGCAGATCGATGATGTGGATGCCGTTGCGCTCTGTGAAGATGTACGGAGCCATCTTAGGGTTCCATCTTCTGGTCTGGTGACCGAAATGCACGCCTGCTTCCAGCAGCTGTTTCATGGTTACTACGCTCATTTTACATACCTCCATTGGTTGTGTGCGTCCGCAGATTGACGGGGATTCGATTCTGCTCTTCTCCCGCTGCGGCTTTCCCGATAATTCCGGGCACCTCACCGCATCTGATCTGCGTGTATTGTGTGTTGGATCCAACTGGATCCGTGCCTGTTTCCGCTGCGTTCCTGAACTGCTGTCTGACATGCTATGTCATTTCTGAAATACATTTCTGGATTCTCATTCCTGCATAACAAAACAGCACGACAGATCGCGCGCAGCTTATAAATTGTAGCGCAGGGAAAGCGGAAAAGCAAGGGGAAAGTGCGGAAATTACGCGGTTTCCCCGAACTGCATCTGCCAGTACTCCGCGTAGAGGCCGCCGCGGGCCAGCAGCTCCTGGTGAGAGCCGCGCTCACGAATGCCGTCGGCGTCCAGAACAATGATCTCATCGGCGCCGCGGATGGTGGAAAGCCGATGGGCGATGGTAATGGTTGTGCGGCCTTTTGCAAGCAGATCCAGGCTCTTCTGAATGTAGCGCTCACTCTCGTTATCAAGAGCGGAGGTCGCCTCGTCGAGGATCAGGATCGGCGGGTTCTTCAGGAAGACGCGCGCAATGGCAATGCGCTGCTTCTGACCGCCCGACAGGCGCGCGCCGCGCTCACCGACGTAAGTGTCATAGCCGTCCGGCAGGGACATGATGAAATCATGGATGTCCGCCTTGCGGGCCGCCTCCTCAATCTCCTCCTGTGTCGCACCGGGCTTGCCGTATGCGATGTTATCCCGCACATTGCCCGCAAACAGGTAGACGTCCTGCTGCACAATACCGATGGCCTGCCGCAGCGACTTCTGCGTGACATCTCGCACGTCCAGTCCATCCACGCGCACGCTTCCGCTGGTCACATCGTAAAACCGGGGAAGCAGCGAGCACAGCGTTGTCTTGCCGCCGCCGGAAGGGCCGACCAGTGCTATATTCCGGCCTGCATCCACATGAATATTGACATGATGCAGCACCCGCTCGTTATTCAGATGAGATGATGTCTGATCTGCAGTTGTTTCATCAGCACGCACTGTGCTGTTATTCTCATAAGAAAAGCTCACGTCATCGTAATCAATCACGCCCTTCACGCCGCCGGCGCCCTCTTCTCCGCCCAGCGCCACGGCGTCCGGGGCATCGTTGATTTCCGGCATGACATCCATCACTTCCCGGAACCGCTCAAATCCGGACAGACCCTTCTGCAGCATCTCCGTGAACTCGATCAGCACATTGACCGGGCCCGTAAAGACACCGATGTACAGCGCGTAAACTGCAAGATCCTCTCCCGTGATCGCGCCGCGGGCGATGAAGTAGCCGCCTGCCACCAGCACCGTGACATACAGCATGCCTTCAAAGAAGTTGTTGCCCGAATTGAAGAGCGCCATCTGTCGGTAGTTCGCCTGCTTCGAGACCAGGAAAGCCTCGTTGCTGCGGTCAAATTTTGCCTTCTCCATCTCCTCGCCCGTGAAGGATTTCACGACGCGGATACCTCCCAGTGTGTCCTGCAGTGAGACGTTGATGCCCGCAATCTTCTTCCGGTTGTCGGCAAAAGTCGCCCGCATCCGGCCGTTCTGGAAATAGGAAAAGACAGCCATGCAGCAGACCACCAGGACGAGAAGCAGCGTCATCGGCACATTGATCCGCATCAGAAGAATGAACGAGCCGATGATTTTGATCAGAGAGATGAAAAGGTTTTCCGGGCCGTGGTG
>JAFTFP010000253.1 GCA_017449485.1 Lachnospiraceae bacterium | reverse complement strand
GGAGGCGGCATCACAAGCGATATGGCCCGGAAATTCATGCACATCCTCCACCCGGATGATCCGGTTCTGTGCCACGACACTGCCGCAGACGCCTTTTCCGATTTCGATGTGAATGCAGGCAGTTTTGCCCTGGAAAGGTCCCAGGACCAGCCGGCCTTCCCGCATCAGATAAAAGCCGGCCCAGTTAATGTCCTCCAGCTCTTCATACAGTGCGGCGGCTGCGTTGGATAAAAAAGGAACAAACCATGGGTCTGTCTGTGACAGGCCCATGATCTGTTCTTTTAATTGCTGATAGTCTGTAATTCTTGCCACTTCACGCCCCTCTGCCGGGTATGGAAGGAATGACGGCGTCATCCCATGACAACTTCAACTTCGTAGGACTTCTTTCCTTCGGTGAACGGAATGACGCAGCCGTCCATCTTCACGCCGTCTACGATCAGGCTCTTGACGCCCTTCTCGACGTGATCCGGATTCTTGACGCTGATGTGGTAAACCGCATCGCGGAAGGTTCTGCTGATCTCGAAATCACCGAAGTCCTTCGGCACGCACGGATTGACGGACAGGCCCTTGTGTGTCGGCATCACACCCAGGATGTACTGGGAGATGTTGCAGAAGGTCCATGCCGCTGTTCCCGTCAGCCAGCTGTTCTTGCCTTCGCCGAAATACTTGGCTTCCTTGCCTGCTACCATCTGGCAGTAGACGTAAGGCTCGGTGCGATGAATCTCGGAGATCTCCTCGGTGTAAGCCGGGCAGGTCTTGCGGTAGATCTCAAATGCTCTGTCGCCGTGTCCGCAGACGGTCTCCGCGATGGAAACCCACGGATTGTTGTGACAGAAGATACCACCGTTCTCCTTGTATCCCGGCGGATAGGAGCTGATCTCACCAAGTTCAAGGTGATACTCCTTGTAAGCCGGGGAAAGAATGCAGATACCGTATTTTGTATCCAGATATTTCTCCACGGACTTCAGTGCGCGGTCCGCCTGACCGGACTCTACGCCGCAGCCTGCCAGGACGCAGAAGCCCTGCGGCTCGATGTAGATTTTGCCATCCACACATTCATCCGAACCGACCTTGTTGCCGTACGCGTCATAGGCGCGGACGAACCACTCGCCGTCCCAGCCTGCTGTGCAGACCGCTTCGTTCATGGCTGCGCGCTCGCTGCGGGCTCTTGCCGCCTCGTCCAGATCACCGCGGACTTCGCAGAGCTGTGCGTACTCTTCCGCGTACTTGACGAACATACCGCCGATGAAGACGGATTCTGCGACCGGGCCCTCAGAAGGGCCGAAGGTCTGGAAGGATTCACCCGAATGCTCAGAGAAGCAGTTCAGGTTCAGGCAGTCGTTCCAGTCCGCTCTTCCGATCAGCGGAAGGCCGTGCGGGCCCTTGTGGGTGATCGTGAAGTCGAGCGATCTCTTCAGATGCTCCATGAGCGGCTGTGCGACAGACATGTCGTTGTCAAAAGGAACGATCTCATCCAGGATCGAGTAGTCGCCGGTCTCACGCGTGTAGGCGCTGACAGCTGCGATCAGCCACAGCGGATCGTCGTTGAAGCCGGAGCCGATGCCCGCGTTGCCCTTCTTGGTCAGCGGCTGATTCTGATGATAGGCGCTGCCGTTCTGGAACTGCGTGGAAGCGATGTCGATGATTCTCTCTCTTGCGCGCTCCGGAATCAGATGCACGAAGCCAAGCAGATCCTGACAGGAATCACGGAAGCCCATGCCTCTGCCGATACCGGATTCATAATAGGAAGCGGAGCGGCTCATGTTGAAGGTGACCATGCACTGATACTGGTTCCAGGTATTGACCATGCGGTCGACCTTGTCATTCTC
>JAFTFP010000252.1 GCA_017449485.1 Lachnospiraceae bacterium | reverse complement strand
CGACAGACCGGACAAGCAGGACAAGCAGAATCCGGGCTCCGGCGAAAACAAGGGATCGAAGAAACGGCACAGGAGACCCCGCAGAGACCGGGCGCAGCAGAACGGCCCGGAAAGCGGAGCGCCTGCCGGACAGTGAGCATGAAACAATACCTGAAAGAGAACGAGGTGCTCTGTGACCTGCAGAATAATGGATTACAGATTCTGCAGAGTCCGGAGCGCTTTTGTTTTGGCATCGACGCGGTGCTGCTGGCAGCTTTTGCCGCAGGACAGAGCGGTGCACATGGAAAAGATGGACGCGGAGTACCGGCCCCGGTGACGGAGAATGCCCGGGTTCTGGATCTGTGCACCGGGACCGGGATCGTGCCGATTCTGTTGTCCGCGAGGACGAAGGCGGCGCATCTGACGGGCCTGGAGATTCAGGAAGACAGCGCTGAGATGGCGAGGCGGAGCGTCGCGCTGAACGGGCTGCAGGACCGGATTGAGATCGTGACCGGCGATGTGCGCGGCCTCAGTCAGATCTGTGAAAAGGGCAGCTATGACGCGGTGACCTGTAATCCGCCGTATATGCCTGCGGGCGCGGGCCTGCAAAATCCGGAGAGCCCGCTGGCCATTGCAAGGCATGAGGTGCTGTGCAGCTTTGAGGAGATCGCGGCGGGCGCGGCGCATGTGCTGAAGCCGGGCGGGCACCTGTGTCTGGTTCACCGGCCGTTCCGGCTGCCGGAGCTGATGGATACGCTGAAGAGGTACAAGCTGGAGCCCAAGTGCATGCAGCTCGTCAGTCCCTATGCGGACCGGGAGCCGAATCTGGTTCTGCTGGACTGTGTGCTGCAGGGACGCCCGTATCTGCGGGTGGGCCCGCAGCTGGTTGTATATGATTCACCCGGCCATTACACGAAGATGACGCAGGAAATCTACGGGGACGGACCGGGACAAGATGGTTGAACAGAATGAGTACTGAAATGGAAAACAGGACCGGGACGCTGTATCTGTGCGCGACGCCGATCGGCAACCTGGGAGATATTACACTGCGCGTGCTGGACACGCTGCAGGCGGTGGACCTGATCGCCGCGGAGGACACGCGCAATACCAGAAAGCTTCTCAATCATTATGAGATTTAGAAGCCGCTCACCAGCTACCATGAACATAACAAATATGAGAAAGCGGAGGAGCTGATCGGAAAGCTGCGAAGCGGTATTTCCATTGCGGTGGTGACGGATGCCGGCACACCGGCCATTTCAGATCCGGGAGAGGTGCTGGCGGCCCGCTGCATGGAGGAGGGAATCCCTGTCACGTCCCTGCCAGGCGCCTGTGCGCTGATCACGGCGCTGACCCTGTCCGGAAAAAGTGCGCGCAGGTTCTGCTTTGAGGGTTTTCTGCCCACGGATAAGAAGGAGCGCAGAAGAATTCTGGAGGTGCTGGCCTCGGAGGAGCGGACCATCATCCTCTACGAGGCGCCGCACAGACTGAAGGCGACGCTGAAGGAGCTGCAGGAAGCGCTGGGAGACCGGGAGCTGACGCTGTGCCGGGAGCTGACCAAGAAATTTGAGGAGGCACTTCCGACGACACTGGCGGATGCGCTGGCGCTCTATGAAGAGACAGAGCCCCGCGGAGAATATGTGCTGGTGCTTGCCGGCGCGGATCCGGAAAAGCGCAGGCAGGAGGAGGAAGAGACCTGGAAGGAGCGTCCGCTGGAAGAACATATGGCGTATTATGAGCAGCAGGGAATGAGCCGGAAGGAAGCCATGAAGAAAGTGGCACAGGACCGGGGCATCACGAAACGCGAGGTATATGCACAGCTGCTGGAGGATTAAAGGAGGGGGACATGCAATACAATATACTGGATTATCAGGCCGTGGGGGACGGCCGCACTAAATGTACGAAGGCAATTCAGGCGGCGATCGACGACTGTGCTGTCCAGGGCGGCCAGGTCGTGATTCCGGCGGGGCACTTCCTGTCCGGATCACTGCGTCTTCGCTCAGGCGTGGATCTCCATCTGGAGAGCGGCGCCGTGTTGATCAGCAGCCTGGATGAGGCGGATATGATCGACTTCTCGAAGGAGTTCACGGATGACAACGAGGACACCGGCTGGGAGGGCGGGTGCTTTCTGTATGCCTGTCATGAGAAGAACATTACCATTTCCGGCAGCGGCACCATCGACGGGCAGGGACGCCTGGTTTTCTATGACGATGACTCCGACGGCGGAAAGCACGAATGCCCGCTGAATGTGCGCGGCTTCCGGCCCCGCATGAGCTTCCTGGAGGATGTGGAGGATCTGACCGTGACCGGCGTCACCTTCCGGGATTCCGCCTTCTGGACCCTTCACCTGGCGGGCTGCCGAAATGTGCTGATCGAAAACATCCGTATTCTGAACGATGAGCGCGGTCCGAACAATGATGGAATTGATCCGGACTGCTGTCAGAATGTGATCATCCGCGGCTGTGTGATTCAGGGCGGCGACGATTCGGTCGTCATCAAGACCACGCTGCCGATGACGCAGAAGTACGGGGAATGCAGCAATATCGTGGTCTGCGGCTGCATCATGCACTCCCGCTCCAGCGCGCTGAAGATCGGAACGGAGACCCACGGAGATATTCACGACATCATCATGTCGGACTGCATTCTGCGGGACTGCACCCGGGGGATCGGCATCTGGTCCAGAGACGGCGGTGAGATCTACAATATTCAGATGCACCACGTCATGGGCAACACCCGCAGCTTTGCCAACTGCATCAGCCGCGAGGGCGGCGTGAACTCCTGGTGGGGCGACGGCGAGCCGGTTTATCTGTCCGCGACGAAGAGAGAGGGCGTGGATCGCCTGCCGGGCCGGATCCGGAATGTGATGCTGGATCATCTGCAGCTGAAGTCGGAGGGCGCGCTGATTCTGGCCGGAGAGGACTATGCACCGGTGGAGCAGGTTCGGATCCGGGACAGTGTCATCCGCTTTGCGCGGCAGAGCGCCGAGCCGGTGGAATTTCTGGATGAGCGTCCGTCCGCACGCGGGCGTGTGCGCCGTGAGGTGCCGTGTATCTATCAGCGCGGCACACGCGATATCAGCATTGACGCAGAGCTGATCGTGGAGGAGAGCATGGCGCCGTTCATCCGGACACGGGAGATCTGCGAGTGAAATTTGTCTATGTAAATATACAGCACCCAAGTTCGAAATGCGCAGTATTACAGCACCCAAGTTCGAAATGCGCAGTATTACAGCACCCAAGTTCGAAATGCAGAGCATTACAGCACCCTCAAGTTCGAAATGCAGAGCATTTCGAACTGTGGGCGGCCAGAGGCGCTTCGCGCCTTGGCCGCCTCGTAAATCTACGCATAAGCTGCCCGGTAAGCGAGCTTACCTGCCAGCTTATGTGTAGATTTACGGGGTGCTGATATTTAACATGTAAGGGCTTTCATTTTTCAGAAAGCGTGCTATGATAGTAAAAGAACAGCCCGGGATATGATAGAATAATGTGAAGAAGCCGGGCAGACGCCGGTTGAGTATAAGAAATTCAGGAATGGGGGTTATATAAAAATGTTTGGTTTTGGCACAATGATTGACAAACTGAAGAAGAATCCGAAGAAGATTGTCCTGACCGAGGGCGCGGATCCGCGAATTCTGGAGGCGGCTTCCCGTCTGCTGGCCAGCAATTTCCTTAAGCCGATTCTTCTGGGCAGCGAAGAGGAAATTTTCAAGGCTTCCGAGGACGCGGGCTTCAATATCCGCGGTGCGGAAATCATTGATCCCCGTAAATATGACCGTTTTGAAGAGATGGTCGAGATGTTCTGCGAGATCCGCAAGAGCAAGGGCATGCAGCCGGAGCAGGCCAGAGAGATTCTTTCTCACGCCAACTATTTCGGCACGATGCTGATCAAGATGGGCGTTGCAGACTGCCTGCTGGGCGGCGCAACTTATTCCACTGCGGACACAGTACGTCCCGCACTGCAGATCATCAAGACCAAACCCGGCAACACGATCGTTTCTTCCTGCTTTATTCTGGTCCGTCCTTCCGCAACCGGTGAGAATGAAGTCCTTGCAATGGCAGACTGCGCAATCAACCTGAAGCCTTCGGAAGACGAGCTGGTGGAAATCGCCGGTGAGACGATTCAGTGCGCACGCGTCTTCGGCGTGGATCCCAAGGTCGCGTTCCTTTCCTATTCAACCCTGGGCTCCGGCAAGGGCGAGGATGTCATCAAGATGCGCAATGCTACGGCGAAGGCGAAGGAGAAATTCCCGGATGTTCCGATCGACGGCGAGCTGCAGTTTGACGCAGCGGTTTCCCCGCGTGTCGCACGGCAGAAATGCCCGCAGAGTGAAGTGGCCGGCTATGCCAACACCTTCATTTTCCCGGACATCAACGCAGGCAACATCGGCTACAAGATTGCACAGCGCATGGGTAACTTCGAAGCTTACGGACCGATCCTGCTGGGCCTGAACGCACAGATCAACGACCTGTCCCGCGGATGTAACGCGCTGGAGGTTTACTCCATGGCGATCATTACCGCTTCGCTGGCATAAGACCGGATAGATGTAAATATCAATATCTGGCAGAATATTTCGAAAATATGACAATATGTAGGCCTTGAATTGAACAATTCGGTCAAAATATTGCGAAAAGTTGACAAATTAGAAATATTTATGTAATATCCTTTTAGCGCAGACCAGTCTGAGTTGAAAGGATATTATTTTATTATGAAAACCAAAAGAAGTCTGCGGATGCTCGCTGTTACACTTGCAGCTGTTGTATTACTGGCGGTGCTTCCGACGGCATTAAACACGAAGGCGTTAGAAAACGATCTGGCTACAGCGCAGTCCCAGGGAGTCGTGGGACTGACACAGGAACAGCTGGATCTGGTAGAATCCTTAAGAACCTGGCAGGGCCCCGTCCTGACCAAGTCCAGAGGCGTCAACTACGGACCGAGCGGAAAGGAATGCTACTACACCCTTGACATGACCAATGTCATCCGCAACCTGCAGAGAAACGGTTTCTACTTTGAGTACTGGGTTCGCGCGGACGGCGTGAAAATGTACGGCCCCTTCATCCTGTGCGCTGTGAACTTCCAGCTCCATCCGCTGGGAACACTGGTTGAGACAAGCCTGGGCATCGGCATCGCAGCCGACACCGGCGGCTTCGCAGTAAACGATCCCACCATGGTGGACATTGCGACGACCTGGTAAGCGGAACAACGCTGAAACATGATATGATAAGACTGCCTGATTGTGCGGCAGTCTTATTTTTATGGAGGAAGCCATGCAGCCAATAGAAATGACACAGGACCTGGTCCGCAGCCTGTTTCCGCCGCGGGAAGCAGGAGTCAATAAAGGAAGCTTCGGAATAATTGCACTGGCGGGCGGAAGCCTGCGCTACAGCGGCGCCATCCGGCTCTCCGCCATGGCGAACTGTGCGATGCGCTGCGGCGCCGGGGTTGTGAAGCTGGCAAGTCCCCGGTGTCTTTCCGGCGTGATTCTGCCGGAGATTCTGGAGAGCACCTATTTCCCCTTAAGTGAGACAGAGGAAGGTGCTGTTCTGTTCAAGGAAGAGGAGTGGCAGGAGCTGACGGCGCGCTGCCGCGTGACCGTGGTCGGCATGGGAATCGGAAACAGCCGGCAGACACAGCAGGTGGTTTCCTGGCTTCTTGAGAACTATACCGGCATTCTTCTCCTGGACGCGGATGCACTGAACGCGCTGGCGGCGCAGAACTGTCAGGGGCTGGACAGGGCGGCCTGTCCGGTAGTGATCACACCGCACCCGGGCGAGTTTTCAAGACTCTGCGGCCAGCCCATCAGCGAAATCCTGGAGAACGGAGAAGCACTGGCACAGCAGTTTGCGCAGCAATACGGCGTGACGGTGCTGCTTAAGGGCCCTCTGCGGGACCTGGCGACCATCGTGACGGATGGAGAAAGAACGTACCGGGTGGACCGGGGATGTCCCGGCATGGCGACCGCGGGGAGCGGTGATGTGCTCGCCGGTATTATTGCGGCGGTGCTCTCACAGCCTACGGTACAGAAAACAGACAGCGGTCTGGCAGCCGCTGCGGCAGCCGGGGCCTATATTGCAGGTGCTGCGGGTGAACTGGCCCAGGAGCGGGCCAACGCAGTGACGATGACGGCAGGAGATACGGCGGCCTGTGTCAGGGATGTGATGATTCAGCTTCTCGGGCGCGGAAACGGCAGCACGGCGGACAGGTAAAACGGCAGGGCAGCCAGCATAGGATAGCCGTAGCGGAATTCCGCGACCGGCGCCGCAAGAAACAGTGTCAGGTAGAGTGAAATGGCGGGCATCAGCAGAATCAGTCTCCTGCGCTGTTTTTTCATGGTCAGCAGATAAGCTGAGAAGAAAAGCAGAATCCAGAAGATAAAGCCCATGCTCCAGATCAGGCCATAGAGCGGCACGAAGGTGCCGAGCTTCAGGACGATTTCCTTGAATTTCACAAAGGCCATGCCGCGCAGCACCGGTGTCCAGGACAGCCCGATGGAATTGTCCGCGACACCATCGATGATGGCCATCTCATAGGACAGATCCGGATACCAGTAGGCATCGGTCAGATCCACCCAGCCGCGCACGTAGCTGCCCGGATGGGCCAGGCCTGTGCGGATATAGAGGCGCAGAAAATCTGCCTTGTGGGCCTCCAGATAGGAAAGATCGCCGTTGGTGCGGATGATTTCCTTCATCATATCGGCAAAAACCGGATCGTAAACGGTCGGAATATCCTCCGGATGGTTCACCACCTTTCCGATCAGTGCCATGTCCTCCTCCGGCAGGACGGCGCCGTCGGTGAGGGTCCGGCCGATCTGCTGCAGCGGCACGCACAGGGACTCCAGCATGTCGCCGGGCACCACCTGCAGACTCCCATAGAGCGGGCCGCGCACCAGCACGCTGACGCAGACAATGATGGCGCACATCACCAGGATCTGCCGCAGCTGACTGCGGAACGCGATCAGCAGAAACGGAATCAGAAACAGGAAGGCGTACCAGCCGTTGGAGCGCAGCAGACACATCAGGATGCCGGTGAGTACGAACAGGAAGCGGTCTCTGGCTTTGCCATAGCCGGCCTCCGGGAAAACGAGTTTTGAAAGGGCGCACAGAAAGAGCATGAACGCGTCGGCAAAGGGTGTGTCCTTTCCGGAATAGACGGCAAAGACAGCGTGATAGGGAATCAGCGCATAGAACGCAAACGCTGCAGCAATAAACAGCGGATGCAGGCGGAGCCGCTGCAGCATCCGGACGACACAGGCGCAGCAGAAGGCGTGGAACAGCAGCTGTGCCATCGTGTAGAAGCTGAGCGCGGCGTTTTTCGAATCCGTGAACAGCTGCCCGAGGCGATAGAAAATCGCCATGAACATCGTGTGGAAGACAGGATGGTGGTTGCTCAGGGGACGCACGCCGAAGACCTGCTCCATCTGCACAATCCCGTCCGGCGAGAGAATGCCGGGATATTCGTATAGATAATACGGAAGCCAGAGGAGTACCAGGATCAGGAAGGTGCACAGGAACAGATGCCGGCTGATAAAGGAAACGACCGGCAGCTTCCAGAAGGAAGCACCTTCCGGTGAGTCATATTTTGCCAGTTTCTGCAGCAGATCAGAGGCAAGATCGATCAGCCGGTAGAAAAGGGGCACGAGCCCCGCGGCGGTAATCAGCAGCGCAGCAGCCCGGAACAGACCGCTGGAAAAGGCGGATGAAATACGCGGGCCCTCCACCAGCAGCGCCGAAATGCCGAAGAAGAGCGACAGCAGAAGATACCAGACCCGGATCTGCTCCCGCCCGGTGCGGGCATAAAACAGATAGAGAAGAACAAATAAGGCGGGGCTGAGCACGCTGCGCACAGTCAGGCCGGCCAGAAACAGGATGGCCCACAGCGAGACAAAAGCCGGCAGTGCGGGGGAAATCCGATCCGTGCTGTGCAGAAAGAAAGCTTTGAGAAAACGCATAGATTGATCCTTCCTTAAGGAACCTGCTGCGGCACGAGCAGGCCGGTTCCGATGTAATGGCGAAGAAGCAGCTCGACGACGCGGTCATAGCTGGCATAGCCGTCCGCGACGCCGTTGACCTTCAGGGTGGTGTCGACAAAGGTGTCGGCGGCCTTATGGACTGTTTCCGTATCAAAAGGCGAGGCTTCTTCCACCAGCACCCAGTCCTCGTCCGTCAGGAAGCGGTTGTCGAGCCGCACCTGCTCCGGAACCTGGATGTGCCGGCGATACTCCGCTTTGCCGACAGAGCGGTAGAAAGCATTGTCCACATAGTTCAGAATGCCCAGCCATCCGCTGTAGACCAGAAAAGGGTCTTCGCTCCGGGTACAGGCCAGGAATCCGAGGTAATTGGCTTCATCCTCATAGATATAGCCGAAGGTGTGCGCCAGCTCGTGACAGAGCGTGAAGGGACGGCTGCCGGCCTGCATGATGGTATTATAATTCGCTTCCATGGAAAAAGGGAAATAATATCCCTGCATATGCTGCTGGGAGATGAAGCCGGAAAGCGCGAGCGGCTTGGGGGTGACGGCGTACCCTGAAAAGCGGGGATATTCCGGTGCCAGCCCGTGGACGGCGGCCTGGGCCTTCCCGGTCAGGTCCTGCGGCGCCTCGAGCAGGCCCTCCGGGGTATGCGGCATCTGCTCGCAGCAGGCAGCCGCCTCTGCGACGACATAATCCCGCAGACAGGCCAGCTCGGAAACCGTATATGCGCGCGCCGTCTCCGGCCCGCCCGGCGAAAGAGGTGTGCAGTGGTAGAGGATGAAGCAGTTCAGCGTCATGATCAGAAAGATCAGGACCAGAAGATGCGCCGTGGCCCGCAGAAAAGAACGGGCACGGCGGCGCAGCACCGGTGTCCGCCGGATCAGGCACAGCAGGAGAATCACGGCCAGCGCTGCAAGCCAGACAAGCCCCGCCAGAATCATCCACTCTCCGACAGAAAACGGGAAGAGGGAGGTCAGGCGGCCATAGGTTCCTTTGAAAAATGGAAAGATGTGATCCGTGTAAGCATCGGCAAAAGAGGGCGAAACCCAGGACAGCACATTTAAAAGTGCTGTAAAAAGGAGCATTCCGGTCATATAATAGATTTCGTGCTTCTTCAAGAAATCAGCCTCCGCAGCAGGATCTGCGGTTATTGTAACACAGAAAAAACAGCAAAGGAGAGTGCCGGATGCGGTTTATGGCTTCCGCTTGCATGCAGGAGCGGCCGATGGCACAATTAAACCATGTATACTTTTGAGAGCAGAATCCGCTACAGCGAGACCGGCCGGGACCGGATTCTCACCCCGGAAGCCATGATCAATTACTTTCAGGATTGTTCGACTTTTCAGTCGGAGGATCTGGGGATCGGTTTTGCCTATCTGGAAGAGCGGCATCTGGCATGGCTGGTCAATTACTGGCAGATCGATATTCTCCGCGCGCCGCGCCTGGGAGAGATGATCCGTACCGGCACGTCCCCCTATCGCATCAAGGGATTTCTCGGCGAGAGAAATTTCATGATGGAGACTACAGAGGGGGAGCGGCTGATCAACGTCAATTCCGTCTGGACGCTGATGAATATGCAGACCGGCTATCCGGAGCGCTCCACCCAGACGATTCTGGACCGGTACGAGCTGTTTCCGCGCTTTGAGATGGAATATCTTTCGCGCAAAATGCGGCTTCCCGAAACGCACCCGACGGCCGCAGGGCCAGTGGTGGTCAGCGAGCAGCATCTGGACAGCAACGGGCATGTCAACAACGGACAGTATGTGCGGATTGCGCACGCAGCGCTGGAGGAGGTCTCCTTCCATGCGGCCGGAAGGCTGACGCGCCTGCGCGTGGAATACAAGAAACAGGCCCTGCCGGGGCAGACCATTTACCCGCAGTGCTACCGGGAGCAGGAGGGGCAGATCCTCACGGCAGCATTGAACACAGCGGACGGACAGCCGTACGCGATTGCAGAGTTTACATTCAGTGAATAAGGGAGAAAAACAGATTTTATGTACGAAATTGGCAGAAAACAGATTTTGACTGTAGAAAAGAAAGTGGACTTCGGCGTATTCCTGCGGGACCCGGAGGAGAAGTTCAGCGTGCTGCTTCCGGGATCGCAGGTGCCGGAGGGGTGCGCTGCGGGCGACCGTCTGGAGGTATTTCTCTATAAGGATTCAGAGGACCGGCCCATCGCGACCCGCAAGGAACCGAAGCTCCAGCTGCATGAGGTGGGCTGGCTGACAGCGGTTCAGATCACGAAGATCGGCGCGTTCCTGGACTGGGGACTGGACAAGGATCTGCTCCTGCCTTTCCATGAGCAGCCCAGAAAGCGGATTCAGAAGGGCCAGGAGTGTCTGGTGGCGGTCTATATCGACAAGAGCGGCCGGCTGTGCGCGACCATGAACGTCTATCCGTATCTGCGCACGGACAGTCCGTATCACACGGGCGATCAGGTCGAGGGAACGGTCTATGAGACCAGCAGCAACTTCGGCACCTTTGTCGCAGTGGATGACATATACTCGGCGCTGATTCCCAGGAAGGAGCTGGTCAGGGAGCTGGAAATCGGCAGCAGGATCCGCGCGCGGGTTCTGTCTGTGAAGCCGGACGGCAAGCTGGATCTTTCCATCCGGGAAAAAGCTTATCTGCAGATCGGGGAAGATGCAGAGTTCCTGCTCGCAGAGCTGGAAAAGAACGGCGGCAGACTGCCCTTTACGGACAAATCCGATCCGGAGATCATCCGCAGCAGCCTGCATATGTCCAAGAATGAATTCAAGCGGGCAGCAGGGCATCTTATGAAGGAAGGCGCCATCCGGATGACGCCGGAGGGGATCGAGCGGATCTGAGTCCGAACGCAGCGGGATGTACAGGCAGACGGTTTTCGTGATAATTCACAAAATTCGACTACTGTTTTTATGGATTTTTTTCTATCAGTGCTATATCATTAGAGAGAATGGGGTAATTGCAGAAACAGGCTGGGATTCCATAACTTGGGGGCGAGAGAGATGATATCGAATCAGGCACTGCAGAACACGATTGACGGAATCAAGGGGATTACACATCTGGAGATCGGCATTCTTGACAGCCAGGGCCGCGAGATCGCGGTGACTGCGCCGGTCTTTGCGGGACTTGAAGCTACGGTCATGGGCTTTGCCGAATCCGAGGCGGATTCTCAGCAGAGCGGGCAGTATCAGTTCTTCAAGGTGTTTGACGAAGATCAGCTGGAATATGTGGTCTGTGTCTGCGGGGAGAGCGATAATGCGCTGATGATCGGACGGATGACCGCGTTCCAGATCGATGGTCTGATGAGTGCGTTCCGGGAGCGCTTTGACCGGGACAACTTTATCAAGAACCTGCTGCTGGACAATCTGCTGCTGGTGGATATTTTCGGCAGGGCGAAGAAGCTTCACGTGCCGGCGACAGCGCCCAGGTCGGTCATGCTGATCGAATCCCGGGCAGATCGTGAGAAGAACGTGCTGGAGCTGATGCAGAGTTATCCGGGAAACAGCACCTCCGACTTCGTGACGGCCGTGGATGAGAACAATGTTGTCATTGTCAAGGACGTCAGCGACGGCATCCGTGAGCAGGATCTGATGCGGATTTCATCGCTTATCATGGAATATCTGGAACGGGCAGGGGTCACGGAGATCCGGATCGCCTATGGAACGGTTGTGCAGGAAATCCGTGAAGTCAGCCGCTCCTATAAGGAAGCGAAGATGGCACTGGATGTCAGCCGCATCTTCATGGAAAACGCGGCGATCATCCCGTACACGGAGCTGGGAATCGGCCGGCTGATCTATCAGCTGCCGGTGCCGCTGTGCAAGCTGTTCATCCGGGAAACCTTCAAGGGTAAGGATCCGGAGGAGCTGGACGAGGAAACCCTGGCGACCATTGACCGCTTTTTCGAGAACAACCTGAATGTCTCGGAGACTTCGAGGCAGCTGTTCATTCACCGGAATACCCTGGTGTAT
This sequence comes from Lachnospiraceae bacterium, assembly GCA_017449485.1. Classification (GTDB taxonomy): domain Bacteria; phylum Bacillota; class Clostridia; order Lachnospirales; family Lachnospiraceae; genus CAG-791. The sequence continues at coordinate 40,504 of JAFTFP010000252.1, read as the reverse complement.
CGTCTGGACAAGCTGCAGAAGAGCACGGGACTGGATCTGCGGATTTTCGAGGATGCCATCACCTTCAAGATTGCCTTGATGGTGGAGAAATATATGAAGTACATGGAGAAAATGAATTATTGATGTTCAGGAGCGCCGCGGTGTTCCTGCCGGCCGGCGCGATGAACGCAATGATCTATTTAAAGGAGCAACAGGATGAAAAGAAGGAAGTACTATGATGTCCCGGAGGACAATGTCATCACACTCCGGAATGTCTATAAGAGCTACACGAAGGGAACGCCTGCGCTGGACGGAATCTCTCTGGATATCCGGGAGGGAGAGTTCGTCTTTATCACCGGCGATTCCGGCTCCGGAAAGTCCACACTGATCAAGCTGCTTCTGCGGGAGCTGGAGGCCACTTCGGGCTACATCAACGTACTGGGCTATGATCTGGGAACCCTGAAGCACCGCAAGATCCCGAAGTTCCGCAGAAATCTGGGCATTGTGTTCCAGGATTTCAGACTGCTGGAGAACCGGAATGTTTTCGACAACGTCGCATTTGCCCAGATGGTGCTGCAGGTGCCGAAAAACCAGATCAAGCGGAATGTGCCGGATATTCTGAAGACCGTCGGTCTGGCGGATAAATACCGCAGCAAGGCGGAGGAGCTCTCCGGCGGTGAGCAGCAGCGTGTCGCGCTGGCCCGGGCGCTGGTGAACAAGCCGCTGATTCTGCTGGCGGACGAGCCCACCGGAAATCTGGATTCCAATAATGCCTGGGAAATCATGGATCTGCTGGAGCAGATCAATGAGCAGGGCACGACTGTGCTGGTTGTAACGCATAACCTGGAATTCATCGAGAAGATGCACAAGCGCGTCATCCGCATGAATCAGGGTGTCATCATAGAAGACGAGGAAGGCGGAATTTACGACGATGAGAGGTATTAGTTATGCGATCGGACAGGGCATCCGGAACCTGTTCCGAAATAAGTGGTATACATTCGCGTCGGTCGCGACGATTACAGCCTGTCTGTTTCTTTTCAGCCTGTTCTTCGCAGTGATCATCAACTTCCAGAACATGCTGCAGACGGCGGAGGAGAGCGTGTCTGTCACGGCTTTCTTCCAGCCCGGCGTGACCGAGGAGGACATCCTCAATCTCCGGGTCGGCCTGGAGGAGCGCGAGGAAGTGGCGAACGTGGAGTACGTCTCCGCGGATCAGGCATGGGCTGAATTCTCGGCAGATTTTGCCGAATATGCAGATATCTACACGGAGAATCCGCTGGCGGACTCGGCCAATCTGGTGATCTACTTAAAGGATGTTTCCAGACAGGGCGAGCTGGTGGATTATCTGAACGGACTGGAGATGGTGCGCGATGTCAACTATTCTGAGATTGCGGCGGATACCCTGTCCGGCATGAACAGCGTGATCGGCTACGTCTCGATCGGCCTGTTTATCATCCTGTTTGCCAACTCGATCTTCCTGATCAGCAACACGGTTATCGCCGGCATTGCTGTGCGCAAGAACGAGATCAACATCATGAAGTATATCGGCGCGACGGATTCCTTTGTCCGCGGACCGTTCATTGTGGAAGGCATTCTCATCGGTCTGGTCGGCTCGCTGATCCCGCTGGTGATTATCTATTATGTGTATAATGCCGCGGTGGACTTTGTGACAGGCCGCTTCGCGATCCTGTCCAGTATGCTGACCTTTATTCCGACCAGGGAGCTGTTTCATTATCTGATTCCGCTCTCCATTATTCTGGGTGTCGGCATCGGCTTTATCGGCAGCGCATTGACAACAAGGAGACATATTCATGTCTGACAGACATGCTGCAAAATATAAAGGCATTCTCTGCGCGCTGATCGGGGCTTCCCTGATCGGCGGCAGTTTATTGTGCGGAAAGAATCCCTTCGGCGCGCCTGTCAGCGTGCAGGCGGTGGAGCTGACCAACGACAGCATCCGGGAGAAGGAGGCTCAGGTCAAGTCCATTCAGGAAGAGCGGGCCAAGATTCAGAGCAGCATCAGTGATATCAAGAAGATCAAGGAAGGGCTGGAAGCAGCTAAATCCAATCTGAACAATTATGTGACCCAGCTGGATGCACAGGTGCAGGAAATGCAGCTCAAGATCGATGAGCTGAATGAGGGCATCGAGAGGACCACCCAGCAGATTGAAGAGACGAAGGTGGAGCTTGCGGCCGCGGAGGCCAGGGAGCAGGAGCAGTACAACGGCATGAAGCGCCGTGTCAAGCTGCTGTATGAAAAGGGCGAGACCTATTACCTGGATATTCTGATGAAGGCAGGCAGCTTCAGCGACCTGCTCACGAGACAGGTTTATGTGGAAAAGCTTTCCGAGTATGACGCCAATATGCTGGCGGAATATACGGCCCAGAAGGAGCTGGTCGCGCTGACCAAGCAGCAGCTGGAAGAGGAAGAGGCGCAGCTCGAGGAGGCCAAGGCAGCGGTTGAGGAAGAGCAGAAGGCCATCGGCGAACTGATTGCGGAAAAACGGGGCGAAATTGCCGGCCTGAACAGCGAGATTGAGGTACAGGAGCATGACCTGGCGGCGTACCAGGCTGCGGTGGCGCAGCGGGATGCGGAGATCAACGCTCTGGAGGCGGCTGTCCGGGAGGAGAAGGCAAGACTGGCTGCGGAGAACCAGCGGCATTACGGCGGCGGCGTCTTCGCCTGGCCGGCCCCTTCTTATACGTATATTTCCTCGGAATTCGGTTACCGGCAATCTCCGACGGCAGGCGCCAGCACATTCCACAGCGGTCTGGATATGGCGGCACCCTCAGGTTCGCCGATACTGGCAGCGGCAGACGGAACGGTCGTGGCAGCGGCTTACAGTTCTTCCATGGGCAATTACGTGATGATCGATCACGGGGATAATATCTATACCGTCTACATGCATGCTTCCGCCCTGTATTGCTCGAAGGGGCAGGATGTATCCAGAGGGACTAAGATTGCAGCCGTGGGCAGCACCGGTATTTCCACCGGTCCGCACCTGCACTTCTCCGTCCGTGTCAACGGCGCTTATGTAAATCCGTGGGGCTATCTGCGCTGACCCGGGCGCCCGCCCCCGGCCTGTGACTGGACCGGGCCAGGCGGCAAGTTTAAATCGGCAGAAAATGGAGCGATAAGATGACTCAGAAAAGCCATAAAGGTCTTTATATTTTTATCGGTGTGCTGATCGGCGCCCTGCTGGGTGCCCTGCTGACGATCGGCGGTTATATCGCGCTCAGCACAGTATTGCGGCGGCCCATCGCGCTGCCAGGCGCGAAAGCGGATTCCGCGATCAACACCGAGTCGACACAAAAGCTTCTGGATCTGGAGCAGGTGATCGACGACTATTACTATGATACGGATCATGTGACGAAGCAGCAGCTTGAAGACGGGATGTACAAGGGCCTTATGAATGCGCTCGGAGATCCCTACAGCGTCTATTATAACGAAGAAGAGATGAGCGAGCTGATGGATTCGATTTCCGGAACCTACTACGGGATCGGCGCCTATCTTCAGCTGGATCAGAAGACCAATCTGCCCACCATCACCGGAACCATTCCGAACACGCCGGCAGAGGCGGCCGGTCTGCTCGCAGGTGATATTATCTATAAGGTGGATGACGAGGAGATGTACGACGTCGATATCGATCTGGTCGCGCGCAGAGTGCGCGGTCCGGAAGGGACGCAGGTACATCTGACGATCTACCGGGAGGGAGAGAAGGACTATCTGGAGTTCGACATCACCCGCGCCAAGGTGGATATGGTCATGGTGACCTCTGAGATGAAGGAGGACGGGATCGGCTATCTGGATATCTCCGAGTTTACGGACATTACCACCGATCAGTTCAAGGAGGAGCTCGCCTCACTGCAGGAGCAGGGAATGAAAGCCATGATTCTGGATCTGCGCGGCAATCCCGGCGGAGATGTGGATGTGGTGACAGAAATCGCAGGCTATTTTATCCCCGAAGGACTGGTCTTCTACATGGAAGACAAGTACGGACACAGAACGGAGTACAAGGCCGACGGCCGGAAACAGCTCGATCTGCCGCTGGTGGTGCTGGTGGACGGCAACTCAGCCAGTGCCTCGGAGATATTAAGCGGTGCCATCAAGGATTCCGGCACGGGCACACTGCTGGGTACAACGACCTACGGCAAGGGCATCGTGCAGACCATCCTGGATATGGATGACGGCACAGCTGTCAAGGTGACGGTTGCGGACTATTACACGAGAAACGGCAATTATATTCACAAGACTGGTATTGAGCCGGATGTGAAGGTCGAATTCGATGGAGACGCCTACCGGGAGGACGGGACGGATAATCAGCTCGAGGAAGCGCTGAAGCTGATCCGGACCATGATGGACGAATAATACCCCGGCGGGCCGGAAGGAAGAACATGTCAGACTGCGATACCTGCAACTATTACGTTTATGACGAGGAGTACGGCGACTGGTACTGCTCCGCACAGATTGACGAGGATGATTACGCGCGGCTTTTTCTGAATGAAGGACGAAAAAGCGCACCGCGCTGCCCGTTCTGGGTGAACGCGGACGAATATGCGGTTGTGCGGCATCAGGCATTCTGATGCGCAGACTCTGCGCACAGAAGCTTCAGAATCAGACAGTAGCGGTTTTGATCAAAGTAGCGTAAAATAGAGGTACTTGAAAACAGCGGCAGAAGCCGCGGCTTTTTCAGCGAAGAAGGATATCACTGTAAGGAGGGCAAAATTATGGGACTGTTACAAGTTGCGGCAGGCGCAGTCAGCGGCGTACTGGCAGATCAGTGGAAGGAGTACTTCTATTGTCCTTCCATGCCGAATGACGTTCTTGTCAAGAAGGGCGAGAAGCGCCAGAGCGGACGCGGCCAGAATCATGGCAGCGACAATGTGATTTCGAATGGCTCGATCGTTGTTGTCAACGAAGGCCAGTGCATGATGATCGTCGAGCAGGGCAAGATCGTTGAGATCAGTGCCGTGGCCGGCGCATTCAAGTGGGATTCCTCGACAGAGCCTTCCATTTTCGAGGGCGGCCTCTGGCAGGGCATCAAGGACAGCTTTGAGACGTTCAAGAAGCGTGTCGGCTTCGGCGGAGACACCGGGACGGATCAGCGGGTCTATTATTTCAACACCAAGGATATCATCGGCAATAAGTACGGCACCGCGAACCCGGTTCCGTTCCGCGTTGTCGACACCAATATCAATCTGGATGTGGATATCGCCGTCAAGTGCTTCGGTGAGTATTCCTACAAGATCCAGGATCCGATCCTGTTCTATATGAACATCAGCGGAAATGTGGAAAATGAGTACACCAGAGATCAGCTCGATTCTCAGCTGAAGAGTGAGCTGCTGACGGCTCTGCAGCCGGCTTTTGCCGAGATTTCCGGCATGGGCATCCGCTACAGTGCAGTTCCGGGCCACGCAGATGATCTTGCGAACGCTCTGAACAAAGAGCTCTCTGACACATGGATCAAGCAGTACGGCATCGTCATCGTCAAGTTCGGTGTCAGCTCGATCAAGGCGGATGAGAAGGATGAAGAGCGGATCAAGCAGCTGCAGATGAATGCGGCACTGATCAATCCTGGCATGCAGGCAGCAACCATGACCGCGGCGACCGCGGCAGCGATGCAGTCGGCGGCAGCCAACGAGAGCGCAGGACCCATGATGGCCTTCGCAGGCATGAATATGGCTCAGAACGCAGGCATGAGCGCGAACATCGCCCAGCTGAATGCACAGGCACAGCAGGCGGGCCAGCAGGGCTTCCAGAGCAACTATGCGGCAGCACCGGGCGGCGGCTTCCAGCAGGCAGCTCCGGCTCCGGCACCCGCTCCGGCACCTGCAGAGGCAGCACCGCAGATGAAGCCGGCTTCCGCTGGTTGGACCTGCCCGCAGTGCGGCACAGAGAATGCAGGCAACTTCTGCATGAACTGCGGCACGAAGAAGCCGGATGACGGCAAGTGGATCTGCCCGCAGTGCGGCACAGAGAACGCAGGCAACTTCTGCGGAAACTGCGGCACGAAGAAGCCCTGATCCAGAGAAAAAAGCAATATAGTCTGCGAACCGGAAGCGGAAGCACTTCGGAAGACATGACAAACAGGGGATGCTCCGGCATCCCCTGTATTTTTTCAGGAAAGGACGGACGCGATGGCACATCAGGTAGACTGGAAACAGGAATGGGGAGAACCGGTTCAGGATCTGCGCAGTCTCTGCATCAGAATGCCGGGGATTGTCCGATTTGAGACCAAGGAAAACCGGAAAGAGGGATACCAGGAGATTCAGGCCGTCTTCAGAAACATCTATGATCAGACTGTGTGGCTGGATCCTGCGGAAGCGGACAGTGCAGAGGAACTGTCGTGGTATCTGCTGGCACTTTCACGCACGATTCCGGAGATCGATGAGGAGGTCTATGATCACCGGATGAATCTGGTGCGTCAGTACCGGAGTACGCTGCGGCGCGTCCTGCCGTTTTACGCGTCGTTTTCTGCGGAGGCGCAGCAGCGCGTCCAGGAGAGTATCCGGTCAGCCTGCAGAGAGAAAATTCTGATCGCCGAGAAATACACGGCATACTGCTGAGGTACCGGCAAAGAGAAATCATTGAGTCTCAGGAATCGGAGGTGTTCCATGAAATTTCATGTAATTTTTCTGACGGCGCGGTGCCTGACCATTGAACTTCTGGAAGAAGGCATTGTCAGAACACAGGCCTACAGTATTTATCTCAACGGCGAGAAACTGAGAGTATCTGACCGGATTGTTGAATCGATCTATGATCTGCTGCCGGACACGGAATATACGCTGGCAGTCGGAAGAGGCGCCTGCGCGCCGGAACCGGTCATTATCCGGACCCCGAAGGAGTTTGTTACCCTGAATGTCCGGGATTTCGGCGCGGCCGGAGACGGCATCAGGGAGGACACGGCCGCAATCCAGGCGGCGATTCTGTGCTGCCCGAAGGAAGGGCGTGTGCTGGTCCCAGCCGGCGTTTACCGCATCGGTGCACTGTTTCTTCGCAGCGACCTGCGGCTGGAGCTGGCGGCAGGTGCAGTGCTCTCCGCCTATACGGACCGGGAGAAATTCCCGATCCTCCCGGGCCTGATTACAGCCTGGGACGAGGAACACGAGTACAATCTTGCCAGCTGGGAGGGCAATCCCCTGGACAGCTTCGCTTCGATTATCACCGGCGTCGGCGTGAAGAACGTGACGATCTACGGACAGGGCACCATCGAAGGAAACGGTTCGTATGAGAACTGGTGGGAGGGGGAAGGCCGGGAGAAGACCGGCGGCGCCTTCCGCCCGCGGACCATTTTCCTGAACCGCTGTGAAAATGTGACGGTGCAGGGCATCCGGATTCAGAACAGCCCGTCCTGGACGCTGCATCCGTATTTCTCAAACCGGACCCGGTGGATCGATCTGGATCTGGTGAATCCGAAGATTTCCCCGAACACAGACGGCATGGACCCGGAATCGGTCGACGGCCTGGAAGTCGTCGGTGTGCATTTCTCACTGGGTGATGACTGCATTGCGGTGAAGTCCGGCAAATACTATATGGGCAGCACCTACAAGGTGCCGTCTCAGAATATCGAGATCCGCCAGTGCCACATGCAGTTCGGGCACGGCAGCGTGACGCTGGGCAGCGAAATCGGCGCGGGCGTGCGGCACCTGCACTGCCATGACTGTATCTTCGAGGGAACGGACCGGGGCCTGCGGATCAAAACCCGGCGCGGCCGGGGGCGCGACAGCATCATCGAGGATATTGTCTTTGAGAACATCGAGATGGACGGCGTCCTGACGCCTTTTGTCCTGAATTCCTACTACTGGTGCTGCGATCCCGACGGAAAGAGCGAGTACGTGCGCTGCAAGGATCCGCTGCCGGTGGACGAGCGGACACCGGAGGTCCGGGATCTGCGCTTCAGGAATATCACCGCGCACAACTGTCACGCGGCGGCAGCCTTCCTGTACGGCCTGCCCGAAGCGCCGGTTCAGGAGATCGAATTCAGCAACGTCTCCATCGACTTTGCCAGACATCCCACAGCGGAATATCCGGCTATGATGGCGGACGTGGAGCCCTGCACCCGCATGGGACTGATGATCCGCAACTGCCGCAGGCTGATTCTGAATCACGTGAGCGTGGAAGGTGCTGAGGAGCCGGTCTACGACTTCGACGGGATCGGGGAATTGATTAAGGACTGATCTGCACGTGTTATAATTAGCATATATTCTGACATCAACGGAGGAACTGACAGGTGAAGATTTTCAAAGCAGCAATAATAGGCGTTCTCGCGGGTGTGCTGGTTATGGCGGCACTTTCCGCACCGGTGCGCGCGATGGATCGTGCGGGCAAAATGTGGGATGCCGGTGACTTTTCCGGCGATTCGGATTTTGACTTTGATTATGACAGCAGCTCGGACTGGGACTGGGATGACAGCTCGGACTGGGACGATGACAACGGCTATTATTACTACGGCGGCTCCAGCGGATCGGGCGGCGGCGGTCAGAACACGCCGATGGACAATGTGATCTACGGGGCGACCTGGGCCGTGATCATCGGCGCCACGGTGATTCCCATGATCAGAAGGCGCAGAAAGAATCCTGCGACCGGCGAGGTGCAGGTCGTGGAGAAGCCGAAGGATTTGAAGCCGATCGAGACTTATCCGGAGCTGGATCCGGGCTTCGAGGCGGCGGCATTCCAGGCAAAGCTGGCCAATCTTTATGTACAGCTGCAGAATAACTGGACTGCGAAGGATCTTTCACCGATGCGTCCGTATATGAAGGATGTGGTCTACGAGCAGTTTGAGCGACAGCTGGACCGCTACCGGAAGCAGCATATTACCAACCGGGTGGATAATATCTCCGTGCTGGCTGTGGAGCTGCTGGGCTACACCCAGACCGGCGGCGAGGATCATATCGTCGCGAAGCTGCGGACGCGGATCACGGATTATGTGGTAAAAGACGGAACAGATGAGGTCGTCAAGGGTGATCCGAAAAAAGAGAAATTCATGACCTATGAATGGACGCTTTCGAGAACGTCCGGCCTGACCACTGAGACCACGAAGGAAATGAAGAAGGTCAACTGCCCGAACTGCGGTGCACCGGTCTCCATCAATGAGACGGCCAAGTGCCCGTACTGCGGAACGGTCATCACGGTCCCGAATACAGATTTTGTCATCAGCAGCATTCGCGGACTGAAGCAGGAAACCAGATAAGTGAAAGACGGAAAACCGGACTGATAAGAAAAAGAAAACTGCCGCGCTCCACAGGGGTTGCGGCAGTTATTTTACGAAGACCGGAAACAGAAAGGGTCAGATCCCGGCGCGGATGCGCTGAAGATCGCCTGGGGTGAAGAGATATTTCTTTCCGCAGAAGTGGCAGGAAATCTCAAAATCCCGGTTCTCGGCCAGCATGCCGTCCAGCTCCTGGGCGCCCAGCAGCATCAGCGCCCGCTCGACGCGGTCGGCTGTACAATTGCAGTGAAAACGGACCGGCAGACGATCGGTCCACTCGGGGTTCAGGCCCCGGAGAATTTCCGAGAGCAGATCTTCCGGGGACATTTCATCCTCCAGCATCTGGGTGACAGAGCGCAGCTGCCCGAGATTTTCTTCGAGCCGGGAGATGACCGCTTCGTCTGCGAAGGGCATGAGCTGCAGAAGAAATCCGCCGGAGCGTCTGATGCTGCCGTCCGGTGAAACCAGCACGCCCAGGCCTACCGAAGTGGGAATCTGCTCGGATTCGACAAAATAGTGTGTGAGGTCGTCTGCGATTTCGCCGGAGTGAATCAGCACCTGACCATTATAGGTGTTTCCGCCGTCCAGATCCCGCAGCACTGTGAGGGTGCCATGCCCAACAGCAGAACCGACATCCAGATGCCGGTCGCTTTTTCTTGGCAGATCGGTCCCGGGATTCTGCACGTAGCCCTTCACATTGCCGTTGTGGTCCGCTGTGGCCAGAATGGTTCCGATGGGGCCGTCGCCGTCAAAGCGGACGGTGAGCAGGCCGTCCTCCTGCTTGACCAGTGCCTGGTTCATCATCAGAGCCCCGGAGAGGGTGCGGCCGAGGGCCGCGGAGGCAGTGGGCGCCGTGTTATGGGCGATTCTTGCCGCTTCGACGAGGTCGCGGCTTGTCAGTGCGAAAGCGCGGACCTGATTGTCCGCTGCCGCCGCCCGCACCATGTAATCGCCTGTAAAAGCCTTCGGGATGCCTGTAGTCATTGTGTCCAACTGATTATACCTGCCTTTCATTCAAGAACGCCCCGGCGTTCTTGTTGCGATCCGCCGGAGGCTTCAATTCAGTCGTCCCGACTGAATTGAAATTTTGCCATGCCCTTAGTATACTGAAAAACGCCCGGGAAGAACAGATAAACGCCCGGGGCACAGCCATGCCGGGTCATCCGTGATCAAAGCGGCAGGGCAGGAAAGGAAGCAGAAAGTGGAAAAGACGAATGTGATGCGCGTGCTGGATCAGAAGAAGATTCCCTACACGGCGCACGATTACACGGCGACCGGCGCGGTGGGCGGCACGGAGGTGGCTGCAGCATTGCATGAGGATCCGGACCGGGTGTTCAAGACGCTGGTGACGGAGGCAGCAGGGCGGAAATATTATGTGTTCATGATTCCGGTAGAGCGGGAGCTGAATCTGAAAAAGGCCGCCAGGGCTGTGGGAGAAAAGAAGCTGGAAATGCTCAAGGCCAGGGAGCTTCTGCCGCTGACAGGGTATGTGCACGGCGGCTGTTCGCCGATCGGCATGAAGAAGGCGTTTCCCACTGTCATCGACGAGAGCGCGGCCGCACAGGAGACGATCTGCTTCAGTGCAGGGAAGATCGGTTATCAGGTGGAGACAGCACCGGAGAATCTGAAGAAGATCATCCGCTTCACGTACGCGGATGTGACGGACCAGCCGGCAGACACGGAGGAAGGAGCGGACCATGAAGTATGATGTGATCATTATCGGCGCAGGCCCCGGCGGGATTTTCTCCGCCTATGAGCTGACCGGAAAGCGGCCGGATCTGAAGGTCGCTGTCTTTGAGGCGGGACATCCGCTGGAAAAGCGCAAGTGCCCGATCGACGGCGTGAAGGTGAAATCCTGCATCCGCTGCAAATCCTGCGCGATCATGAACGGCTTCGGCGGCGCGGGCGCCTTCTCCGACGGAAAATACAATATCACCAATGACTTCGGCGGCACGCTTTACGAGTACATCGGCAGGGACAAGGCCCTGGAGCTGATGCATTATGTCGACGGCATCAACTGCCGGTTCGGCGGAGAAGGAACGAAGATGTACACCACGGCCGGGACGGAGTTCGGCAAAATCTGCATGCAGAACAAGCTGACTCTGCTCAACGCTTCCGTGCGTCATCTGGGCACGGATATCAACTATATCGTGCTGCAGAATCTGTACAATGAGCTGAAGGACAAGGTGACCTTCTTCTTCGACACGCCGGTGGATTCCATCGAGAAGACCGCAGAGGGCTTCCGGATTCACTGCGGGAGTGAGGCCTATGAGTGCGGATACTGCGTGGTCTCGGTGGGCCGCAGCGGCAGCAAGTGGATGCAGTCGGTCTGCCAGGATCTGGAGATTCCGACCAAGTCCAACCGGGTGGATCTGGGCGTGCGCGTGGAGATTCCGTCGGTCATTTTCGATTCGATTACGGACGAGCTGTATGAGAGCAAGATCGTTTACCGGACCGAGAAGTTTGAGGACAATGTGCGCACCTTCTGCATGAACCCGCACGGAATTGTGGTCAATGAGAACACCAACGGCATTGTGACAGTGAACGGACACAGCTTCGAGGACGAACACCGCAAGACGGAAAATACGAATTTTGCCCTGCTGGTCGCAAAGCATTTCTCAGAGCCCTTCAAGGACAGTAATGAGTACGGTGAGAGCATTGCAAGGCTCAGCAACATGCTGGGCGGCGGCGTCATTGTGCAGCGCTTCGGCGATCTGGAGCGCGGCCGCAGAAGCACCCAGCGGCGGATCGAGGAGGGCACCGTACGGCCCACGCTCGCAGCGACGCCGGGTGACCTGAGTCTGGTGCTGCCCAAGCGGATTCTGGACGGCATCATTGAGATGATTTACGCGCTGGACCGCATCGCACCGGGCGTGGCGAATGATGACACGCTGCTGTACGGCGTGGAGGTGAAGTTCTATAACATGGAGGTCGCGCTGGATGAGAATCTGGAGACCCTTCACAAGGGACTCTTCGTCATCGGAGACGGCAGCGGTGTGACCCACTCACTGTCTCACGCTTCGGCGAGCGGCGTCTATGTCGCGCGGCATCTCGCTGAGCTGTGCGCTGCCCGGTGACGCGGCCCGGACACGAACAGATGTTTGCTCTTTTGCCGCTCATGTAGTATGATAAAAGTCCGGACGGATCTGAATCCGATCCGGACTTTTGACTGAAAACAGCGCGGCACGAACGCCAAGGCGCTTCTGAACGAAGAGGAAAGGCATGGATCACTTCGAACTGCACTCTGAATATCAGCCCACCGGCGATCAGCCGCAGGCGATTGAGGCGCTGACCAGGGGATTTCTGGAGGGAAATCAGTTCCAGACGCTGCTGGGCGTCACGGGCTCCGGCAAGACCTTCACGATGGCCAATGTCATACAGGCGCTGAACCGGCCGACGCTGATCATTTCACACAACAAGACGCTCGCGGGTCAGCTGTACAGCGAGATGAAGGAATTCTTCCCGAACAACGCGGTGGAATACTTCGTCTCCTACTACGATTACTATCAGCCGGAGGCATATGTGCCGCAGACCGACACGTATATCGCGAAGGACTCGGCGATCAATGATGAGATCGACAAACTGCGTCTGTCGGCGACGGCTTCCCTTTCCGAGCGCCGGGATGTGATTGTCGTGGCCTCTGTTTCCTGTATTTATGGTCTGGGCAGCCCGGAGGAATTCAAGGGCATGTCCATTTCTCTGCGGCCGGGCATGCTCAAGGACCGGGATGAGACGATCCGGGATCTGATCGCGATTCAGTACACGCGCAGTGATGCCGGCATGGATCGATGCAACTTCCGTGTGCACGGAGACACGGTGGAGATCTATCCGGCACAGGGCAGCGAATATCTGATCCGTGTCGAGTGGTTCGGGGACGAGATCGACCGGATCAGCGAGGTGGAGATCATGACCGGGCGGGTGCACGCCAGCCTGCAGCATGTGATGATTTATCCTGCTTCCCACTACGTGGTGCCGCAGGAGAAGATCAATCTGGCCTGTGAGAACATCGAGCAGGAGCTGGAGGAGCGGATCCGGTATTTCAAGAGCGAGGACAAGCTGATCGAGGCACAGCGGATTTCCGAGCGGACACATTTTGACATTGAGATGATGCGGGAGACGGGATTCTGCTCCGGCATCGAGAACTATACGCGGCATCTGAATTTTGCCGTGCCAGGCGAACCGCCGCTGACGCTGATGGATTTCTTCCCGGAGGACTTCCTGATTATCATCGATGAGTCGCATATGACGATTCCGCAGATCGGCGCGATGTATCACGGGGACCGGAACCGGAAGCTGACGCTGGTGGATTATGGCTTCCGTCTGCCTTCAGCGCTGGACAACCGTCCGCTGAATTTCGAGGAGTTTGAGAGCCATATTGATCAGATGCTGTTCGTCTCGGCGACGCCCGGCAAGTATGAGGAGGAGCACGAGCTGCTGCGGACGGAGCAGGTGATCCGGCCCACGGGCCTGCTGGATCCGTACATTGATGTGCGGCCGGTGGAGGGGCAGATCGATGATCTGATCGCGGAGATCCGGACGGAGACGGCGAGGAACAACAAGGTTCTGATCACGACGCTCACGAAGAAGATGGCGGAGGATCTGACGGATTATCTTGCGGAAAACGGCATCCGGGTGAAATACCTGCACTCGGATATCGACACGCTCGAGCGCGCCCAGATTATCCGCGATATGCGGCTGAATGTCTTCGATGTGCTGGTGGGCATCAACCTGCTGCGGGAGGGTCTGGATATTCCGGAGATTGCACTGGTGGCGATTCTGGATGCGGACAAGGAGGGCTTCCTGCGCGCGGAGACTTCGCTGATCCAGACGATCGGCCGCGCGGCCCGCAATGCGGACGGCCATGTGATCATGTATGCCGACAACATGACGGACTCGATGAGAAAGGCCATCGATGAGACGCAGCGCCGGCGTGCGATCCAGCAGAAGTACAACGAGGAACACGGCATTACGCCGCAGACCATCCGCAAGGCGGTGCGGGATCTGATCTCGATTTCGAAGGAGATCTCGAAGGAGGAGGTCCGCTTCGAGAAGGATCCGGAATCCATGAACATCACCGAGCTGAAGAAGCTGATTGCGGATGTGGAGAAGCGGATGAAGCGGGCAGCGGCAGACCTGAATTTCGAGGCGGCTGCGGAGCTGCGTGATAAGCTGATTGAATTAAAGAAATACGCCTTAGATCTGGAGAACGGGAAGTAAATGGGAAAAGTAAAAAAGGAAGATTACTGGCCGGCGCTGGCGGAGGCCGAAGCGAAGGCGAAGGAGCAGAAGGTAGCCGATGAAAAACGGCGGAGCGTGATCTATAAGGATGACTGCATCCGGATCCGCGGCGCCCACGAGCATAACCTGAAGGGGATCAGCCTGGATATTCCGAGAAATCAGCTGGTGGTGCTGACTGGTCTGTCCGGCTCCGGAAAATCCTCGCTGGCATTTGACACGATCTACGCAGAGGGACAGCGCCGCTACATGGAATCGCTGTCGTCTTATGCGAGACAGTTCCTGGGGCAGATGGAGAAGCCCGACGTGGAAAAGATCGAGGGCCTTTCGCCCGCCATTTCCATCGATCAGAAATCCACGAACCGGAATCCGAGATCTACAGTGGGCACGGTGACGGAGATCTATGATTATCTGCGTCTTCTCTATGCCCGGATCGGCATTCCGCACTGCCCGAACTGCGGAAGAGAGATTTCCAGACAGAGCGTGGATCAGATGGTGGATCAGATCATGAAGCTGCCGGAGGGCAGCAGGATCATGGTCATGGCGCCGGTCGTGCGCGGCAAGAAGGGCCGGCACGAGAAGGTGCTGGAGCGGGCAGGAAAGAGCGGCTACGTGCGCGTGCGCGTGGACGGGAATCTCTATGAACTGTCCGAGGAAATCACGCTCGACAAGAATATCAAGCATAATATCGAGATTGTCATCGACCGTCTCGTGGTAAAGCCGGGCATCGAGCGGCGTCTGACGGACTCCGTGGAGAATGGACTGAACCTGGCGGAGGGGCTGCTGCAGATCGAAGTGGTGGACGGAGAAACCCTGAACTTCTCGCAGAATTTTGCCTGCCCGGACTGCGGCATCAGCATTCCGGAGATTGAGCCGCGCAGCTTTTCCTTCAACAATCCCTTCGGCGCCTGCCCCGAGTGCGCGGGCCTGGGCTACCGCATGGAGTTTGATCCGCGTCTGATCATTCCGGACGAATCTCTGTCCATCAACGGCGGGGCGATCGCGGTGCTGGGCTGGCAGTCGTGCATGACGCCGGGAAGCTTCAGCAATGCGATCCTGACGGCGCTGGCGAAGGAGTTTCATTTCTCGCTGGATACGCCCTGGCGCGAGCTCACACCGGAGGTGCAGAACCTGCTGATGTACGGAACCACGACTTCCGTCAAGGTGCATTACAAGGGCCAGCGCGGAGAGGGCGTGTATCCGATCGCGTTTGAGGGCATTCTGCGCAATACGCAGCAACGCTACCGGGAGACGGCTTCCGACACGATGAAGGCGGAGTACGAGACCTTCATGCAGATCACGCCCTGCCAGGAGTGCGGGGGAAAGCGTCTGCGGAAGGAGTCGCTGGCCGTGACGGTCTGCGACCGGAATATTTATGATGTGACCTGCATGTCCATCGGGTCGCTGCAGGATTTTATCGACCACATGGAGCTGACACAGAATCAGGCCATGATCGGCCGGCAGGTGCTGAAGGAAATTCAAAACCGGGTCGGCTTCCTGAAGGAAGTGGGTCTGGATTATCTGACACTGGCGCGGGCGACGGCGACACTCTCGGGCGGCGAGGCTCAGAGGATCCGTCTCGCGACCCAGATCGGATCGGGTCTGGTGGGCGTCTGCTATATACTGGACGAGCCGAGCATCGGCCTGCATCAGCGGGACAATGACAAGCTGCTGCGCACGCTGAAGAACCTGCGGGATCTGTGGAATACGGTCATTGTGGTGGAGCACGACGAGGACACGATGCTGGCCGCCGATTATATTGTCGATATCGGACCGGGGGCCGGCAGTCACGGCGGCGAGGTGGTCGCCTGCGGAACGGCGCAGGAGATCATGGAGGTGCCGGAATCGATCACCGGGCAGTATCTGTCCGGAAAGCGCTTTATTCCGGTTCCGGAGAAGCGGCGCAGTCCCTCGGGCTGGATCAAGGTCCGCGGCGCGGCGGTCAATAACCTGAAGCATATTGACGTGGATTTCCCGCTGGGCGTGATGACCGTGGTGACAGGTGTCTCCGGATCGGGCAAGAGCTCACTGGTCAATGAAATTCTCTATAAACATCTGGCGCGGGATCTGAACCGGGCCAGAACGATTCCCGGTCCTCACGACGGAATTGACGGACTGGAGCAGCTGGACAAGGTCATCAACATCGATCAGTCCCCCATCGGGCGCACGCCGCGGTCCAACCCGGCGACGTACACGGGTGTCTTTGATATGATCCGCGATCTGTTCGCGGGCACGCCGGACGCAAAGGCCCGGGGCTATGCGAAGGGGCGCTTCTCCTTCAATGTGAAGGGCGGACGATGCGAGGCCTGCGGCGGCGACGGCATCATCAAGATCGAGATGCATTTCCTGCCGGATGTCTATGTCCCCTGTGAAGTCTGTCACGGCCGACGCTACAACCGTGAGACGCTGGAAGTGCGCTACAAGGGAAAGAGCATTTACGACATTCTGGATATGACGATTGAAGAGGCGGTTCACTTCTTTGAGAACGTGCCGTCGATCCGACGCAAGATCGAGACGCTCAACGATGTGGGCCTGGGCTATGTCAAGCTGGGTCAGCCCTCCACGGAGCTCTCCGGCGGAGAGGCGCAGCGGATCAAGCTGGCTGCCGAGCTGTCCCGCAAGAGCACCGGCCGGACCATTTATATTCTGGATGAGCCGACGACCGGTCTGCACTTTGAGGATGTGTCGAAGCTGACGAAGATTCTGCACCGTCTGGTCGAGGGCGGCAACACGGTGGTGGTGATCGAGCACAATCTGGATGTGATCAAGACAGCCGACTATATCATCGACATCGGACCGGAGGGCGGCGACCGGGGCGGCACCGTCATTGCGAAGGGAACGCCGGAGGAAATTGCGAAGGTGCACACCTCCTACACAGGATACTACATTGATAAAACGCTCCGCCGGCAGCAGTTATAAAAAAAGTGTAAACAGACGGAAAACCTTTGAAAAAGGTATATCAGTGTTTTATAATCTTTCTTGCCTGCAGACAGCAGGCAGGAAAGATTTTTTATGATGATTCAGCAGGCACGTCACCGATGTGACACGGATGCCTGCGGCATAAGGTCGGTATATGGCATATTCGGATATTGGAATTGATCTGGGAACAGCCAGCGTGCTGGTTTACATAAGAGGCAGAGGAGTTGTGCTCAAGGAGCCCTCGGTTGTCGCATTTGACCGGGATACCAACAAGATCATGGCGATCGGCGAGGACGCCCGCCTGATGCTGGGCCGGACGCCCGGCAACATCGTGGCCGTGCGCCCGCTTCGTCAGGGCGTTATCTCGGATTACACGGTCACCGAGAAAATGATGAAGTATTTCATCCAGAAATCGGTGGGAAAGCGTACCTTCCGCAAGCCGCGGATCGCGGTCTGTGTGCCGAGCGGCGTCACAGAGGTGGAGAAGAAGGCTGTTGAGGACGCAACGTTCCAGGCAGGTGCCCGGGAGGTCTTCATCATCGAGGAGCCCATCGCAGCTGCCATCGGTGCAGGCATTGATATTTCCAAGCCCTGCGGCAACATGGTCGTCGATATCGGCGGCGGCACGACGGATATTGCAGTCATTTCCCTCGGCGGTACGGTGGTTTCCACTTCCATCAAGGTTGCAGGAGATGATTTTGACGACGCCATCGTGCGTTATATGAGAAAGAAATACAATCTTCTGGTCGGCGAGCGGACTGCCGAGGATATCAAGATCCGGATCGGCACCTGCTATCCGCTGCCGGAAGTGGATTATCTCGAAGTCCGCGGCAGAAACCTGGTGACCGGCCTGCCCAGAACGATCAAGGTTTCCTCAGAGGAGACCGAGGAGGCGCTCAAGGAGCCGACGAACCAGATTGTTGAGGCCGTTCACAGTGTGCTGGAGAAGACACCGCCGGAGCTTGCGGCGGATATCGCAGACCGCGGTATTGTTCTGACCGGAGGCGGAAGCCTGCTGCATGGTCTGGAGGAACTGATCACAAGTAAGACCGGCATCAATGCCGTGACAGCGGAGGATCCGATGACGGCGGTGGCGATCGGAACCGGGCGCTATGTTGAATTCCTGTCCGGATTCACGGATGTGTAATGGAACAACTCAGAGGATTTGTCTCTCATATCATTTACCGCAACGAAGAGAACGCATATACAGTCTTTGAACTGAATCTGGAGGGCGACCTGCTGACCTGCACGGGAACGGCCCCCTCCATCAGCGAGGGCGAAAGCTGCGAGGTGACCGGCGAGTTCCGGGATCACCCGGTCTACGGACAGCAGCTGCGCCTTTTTTCTTACCATCCCTGTGCCCCGGAGAGCAGGGAAGCCATGTACCGCTATCTTTCCTCCGGCGCGATCAAGGGGATCGGCGAATCTCTTGCCGCCAGAATTATCCGGACATTCGGAGAGGATACGCTGCGGATTCTCGATGAGGAACCGGAGCGCCTCTCGGAGGTAAAGGGCATCAGCGACCGCATGGCGCGGGAAATCGCCGCGCAGACCCGCGAGAAGCAGGAAGTGCGCAGTGCGATGATGTTCCTGCAGCAGTACGGCATCACCAATCAGAAGGCACTCAGAATCTGGCAGACTTACGGCATGGAAATGTACACCGTGTTCCGCGAGAATCCGTACCGGCTTGCGGAAGATGTGGATGGAATCGGCTTTGCCATGGCGGACGAACTGGCGCAGCGCATGGGCATCCGTGCGGACTCCGAGTTCCGGATCCGGAGCGCGGTGCAGTATGTCCTGTCCAGTATCCTGCAGGAGGGCAGTACCTTTCTGCCGCAGGAGGAGCTGACCGGGCGGACGGCGGCCATGCTGGGGCTCGAGGAGGATCTGATCCGTGTTCAGATCGACAACCTTGCCATCGAGCGGAAGATCATTCTCAGGAGCCGGGACGGAGTCAGAGAGATCTATCTGGCTTCCGCATTCTATGAAGAACGGAATATTGCCCTGCGGCTGCGGGAGCTTCTGGAGACCGGCGGGCACTACCGGGCCGGCAGCGCAGTCCGGGGGCGGATCCGGGAAATTGAGAATCAGACCGGAATCGAGTTGGATGAGCTGCAGAAAAAGGCCGTGGAGCTCGGCGTCTGTGAGCCGGTGGTCATCATCTCGGGCGGCCCCGGCACCGGCAAGACGACCGCCATCAATACCATCATCCGATATTTTGAAAGTGAAGGAAAAGAAGTCCTGCTGGCCGCACCGACCGGCCGGGCAGCGCGGCGCATGACAGAGGCCACAGGGTGCGAGGCCATGACGATTCACCGCCTTCTGGGCGTACGGGTCATTGAAAACAGCACGGGCCGGGCCTATACGGCTTTTGAAAAAGACGAGAGCAGCCCGCTGGAGGCCGACGCCGTGATTGTAGACGAGGTTTCCATGGCGGATATCTATCTGTTTCACGCGCTGCTGAAGGGCATCATGCCCGGGACGTCCCTGATTCTGGTGGGAGATGTCAACCAGCTTCCCAGTGTGGGGCCCGGACAGGTGCTGCGGGATCTGATTGAAAGCAAAGCCGTGCCCACGGTGATGCTCCGCAAGATTTTCCGCCAGGCGGCCGAGAGCGATATCGTCATGAATGCGCATCGGATTCTGGAGGGAGAAGAGCTGGTGATGGATAATCACAGCAGAGACTTCTTCTTTCTGGAGCGGAACGATGTGCCGCCGATTTACAAGCACATGGTGCAGCTGATCCGCGAAAATCTGCCGGGGTACGTGCACTGCAGCGAGGGAGAGATTCAAGTGCTGACACCGATGAAGAAGGGAGCACTCGGCGCACAGAAGCTCAACGAGGTGCTGCAGAGCGTGCTGAATCCGCCGGAGGAGGGCAAGCCGGAGCTGCAGCGGCAGGATGTGATCTTCCGGGTAGGCGACAAGGTGATGCAGACCCGGAACAATTATCAGATTGAGTGGGAAATCCGCGGGCGGTATGGCATTCCGCTCGAAAAGGGAACAGGTATCTTCAACGGCGATTTCGGCGTGATCCGGGAAATCGATGAGCGTGAGCGCGTGGTGACGGTCTGCTTTGATGAAAACCGGATCGTCTCATATCCGTTCAGTGAGCTGGAAGATCTGGATCTGGCCTATGCCATTACCGTTCATAAATCGCAGGGGTCGGAGTACCCCGCCGTGATTCTTCCGATCCTGTCCGGGCCGCCGGCACTGATGAACCGGAATCTGCTCTACACCGCTGTCACACGGGCCAGGAGCTGTGTCGTCCTGCTGGGCAGCAGCGCAGCGGTCCGGAATATGGCAAAGGAGGAAAACCGCTATAAAAGAAATACAGGGCTGGAACAGCGGATCCGCGAACTCGGGAATACAGGAGAAGGCACTGAGCCTGCTTTTTCCGCGCAGATGCCCGGTCTGTGACAGACCGGTCCGGCCTTATGGCGCACTGATCTGCCCGTCCTGCAGCCGGCAGGCCCCGGAGATCGGACCGGTTTTCTGCATGCGCTGCGGCAAAAAACTGGCGGACAGCACACAGGAGCTGTGCAGTGACTGCGTCAGAATCCGGCACAGCTTTACAAGAGGCGCTGCGGTCTGTTCGTACCGGGATGTCTCCTCGATTCTCTACCGTTTCAAATACGGCGGCAGAAGGGAATATGCGGAATGGCTCGGCAGCAGGATGGCTGAGCGGGTAATGCGCGAAGAGGACTTCGCAGCCTGCAGCCTGATTGTGCCGGTTCCGCTCTCGAAGGAGCGCATGATCAGCAGAGGCTACAACCAGGCGGAGCTGCTGGGGAATGTCGTTTCCAGAAAAACCGGAATACCGATCAACAGCGATCTATTAATACGTTCAAAACGCACCCTGGCGATGAAGGAAATGGATCACGCCCAGCGCCGGGAAAATATGAAAAAGGCTTTTATTGTAAACGGAAATGATGTAAAATGTAAAATAATTATGCTCATTGATGACATCTATACCACAGGAGCGACGATGGACGCCTGTTCAGAGGCACTTCTTGCGGCCGGAGCTGCGGCGGTATATTTTGTTGTCTTTGCAACCGGGGAGAGCGGACCATGTTGAACGGAGATCGTATCCGTCTCATGACAGAGATGGCTATATATGAAAAGCGCGAAGGCCGGCAGGACGAACGGGTCGACGCTTATTTCAAGTCGGATTATCTCTCCGCGGAGCTGCTTAAATCCTTCCTGGCTGCGACACTTGTCTTCCTGATGCTGGTCGGCGTCTACTGTCTGTATCATTTTGAAGAGCTGATGCTGACGATCTACAGCCTGGATCTGAATGCCCTGGCCCGGCAGATTCTGACGAGGTATATTCTGTTTCTTCTGGTTTTTCTGGCCATCACCCTGGTGGTCTATCTGCGCCGCTACAACCACACCCGGAGAAACTTAAGAGAGTATTACCGCAACCTGAAGGAACTGTCAGCAGGTTATGAAAGAAATGAGGAACCATAACGGTATATGACGACGCTACTGGAAATCCGAGACACGATCATAAAGTTTGTCGGCAAGTATGAAGCATTTGTAACTCCGGTCTGCAAATTCCTGGCGGCACTGAGCGCGATCCTGATCATCAACGGAAGAATCGGCTATGAGAGCACACTGGCAAGCCCGCTGCTTGCGGTGATCTTTGCGTTGTTCAGCGCGCTGATTCCGATGAGCATCACGGCGATCCTGCTTCTTCTGTATATTCTTGTGCAGCTTTACTCGCTGGCGCTGGAAGCGGCGGCGGTAGGTCTGGTGCTGGTGCTGATCGTCTTTCTTATGTACTTCCGCTTTTCACCGAAGGATTCGGTTCTGCTGGTGCTGACACCGCTGTGCACTGCGATGGGAATTCCTTATATTCTGCCGCTGGCAGCAGGCCTGATTTTTGGACCGGCTTCCGCTGTCACGGTGGCGCTGGGAACCGTCCTGGCATCGTTTATCCGCTTTGTCTCTGAAAACGAGACAACGATCGGACAGAAGGCGGAGGAGCTGGAGATGCTGACCAAGTTCCGCTATCTGATTGACGGCGTGATCGGCAATCGCTCCATGATGATCATGGCGCTGGCAGCAGCGCTTGCGGTGCTGGTGGTCACGGTGATCCGCAGACTCCGGATCATGCATGCCTGGTCCATCGCTGTGGCGGTAGGCTCCCTTGTACAGCTGCTGGTGCTGCTGGTCGGGGATGTCCGGGAAAACACGAATCTGTCGATCGGCGCCGTTTTCCTCGGCGTGATCGTATCTGCACTGATTGCGGAGATCATCGTATTCTACCTGTATAATCTGGATTATGCCAGAACAGAAGACGTACAGTTTGAGGACGATGATTATTACTACTATGTGAAGGCAGTCCCGAAGGTGACGATGTCTGCGCCGGAGCGGCGGGTCAAGAAGATCAGCCCTTCAGGCGGATTCGGCAGACGCACAAGACGCGGCACCCGGCCGGAGGAAGAAGAACCGGTCGAACCGGATTTTTACCAGGATGAGTACACGGAGGAGTTCTATACAGACGAACTGCCTGATGAGTACAATATGTACGACAGCTGACGTCATTTCATACAGCGCCGGGGCATTCCGGAAAAGGATCGCTCATGTTTCAGTATTTCAGGACTATTTTAAGTCAATATTGGGAACAGCTGTATATTCCAAGTCTGAGATGGTCGGACCTCGTTGAGGTTCTGATCATCGCTTTTCTGACTTATCATGTGCTTCTCTGGCTCCGGAATACCCGGGCGTGGTCCATGCTCAAGGGAATTCTGGTGATTCTGATCTTCGTCATCTTTGCTGTCCTCATGAACATGACGACAGTTCTCTGGATTATGCGGAACGCGGCCTATGTTGCGTCTACAGCGGTGATTGTCATCCTGCAGCCCGAGCTGCGCAGCGCTGTCGAATCACTGGGGCAGCGCAATGTTCTGAACTCCCTGTTCCGGTTTGATTCCCATGAGGAGGGGCTGTTCTCCGACCGCACCATCAATGAAATCGTCCGCGGCTGCATGGCCATGGCCCGCGTCAAGACCGGCGCACTGATTGTCATTGAGCAGAGCACCCCGCTTCTGGAGTATGAGAGAACCGGAATAGAGGTAGATGGGCTTGTCACGAGCCAGCTGCTGATCAACATCTTTGAGAAGAATACACCTCTGCATGACGGCGCTGTCATCATCCGCGAGAATCGCATCACATCGGCGACCTGCTATCTTCCCCTGTCCGAAAACAAACTGGATAAGGATCTGGGCACCCGCCATCGCGCCGGTGTCGGCATTTCCGAGGTGACGGATTCACTGACCATTATCGTATCGGAAGAGACCGGCAGCATCAGTACTGCCTATCGGGGGAACCTGTCAAGAAATCTGAATCAGGAGACGCTCAGGGCGGAGCTGGTAAAACTCCAGAACAAGGATACGGAGGAGAAAAAGGGTCTGTTTGCCCGGAAAGGAAAAGGCAGCGATGCAGCAGAAAAACCAGAGAATATGGAACCGCCTGTTCAATAATATCGGACTGAAGATCGGATCGCTGCTGTTTGCCGCCCTTTTATGGCTTCTGGTGACCGTGTTCAACGATCCGGTTTCCTCTGTTCAGTTCTCCAATATCCAGGTACGTCTTCTTCACACCTCCATGATCACAGACACCGGCAATGTCTATACCGTGCTGGACGGCACGGATGTCATTCCGATTGTAACGGTCATGGGCAACCGGTCGATCGTGGATTCGCTGAATGCGGACAATATTATCGCCACGGCGGACGTGGCGGATATCACGGCCGAGAACACCATCGAAATCAAACTTTCTTCCAACAAATACAGCAATGAGCTGACCAGTATTTCCGGAAGCATTGTCAATGTGCGGCTGTCGGTTGAAAAGCGAAAGACTTCGCATTTTGCCCTGCGCACATCTACATCCGGTCAGATTTCCGACGGCTATTATCTGGGTGAAGTCACGCCGGAGCAGAACCAGGTCCGGATCACAGGACCGGAATCGGTTGTTTCACAGGTCGCCTCCGCAGGTGCAGTGGTGGATGTGAGCGGCGCGACCGGAAACATCAACACGTATGCAGATGTCCGGCTGTATAATGCAGACGGCGCTGAAGTGGACAAAACCAACCTTACGCTGAATGTATCGCAGGTCAAGGTCAGTGTGAGCGTGCTGCCGATCCGCGAGTTCCCGATTGCGGTCACGGTCTCGGGCACGCCGGCGGCCGGCTATGTGCAGAGCGGCGTTGTGCTGTCTGAACCAAACGCGGTCAATCTCGCGGGACGCGCGAGTGTATTGTCTGGTGTTGAGCGCGTTACCATCCCGCAGGGCGTGATCGACGTGAGCGGCGCGGCGGAGGATGTGGTGAAGGAAATTGACATCACAGATTATCTGCCTGAAAGCACCGTGCTCGCCGATTCGGATTTTGACGGAATGATTACCGTGACGGTTGTCATTGAAGAACTTGCGTCCAGACCGGTGGAATTCAGACGCGATGAAATCGCGCTGGTGAATATTCCGGAGGGCTTCGGAGCGGAGCTGGTCGGAGCGGACGCCGGAGAGACAGAGTCTGTGGCACTGACGATTCAGGGGCCGCAGGAGGAGCTGGATCTGATCAGCCCGGAGGGGCTGCAGCCGCAGATCGATGTCACAAAGGTGGTCAGCACGCTGACGGAGGAGGATCTGGCGGGACTGGATGAACCGGCAGAGGCTTCGCAGGAACAGGAAGAGGAGCAGGAAGCTGCCGCATTGGTGCGGCCTGTGGAAGTGAGCATCACGCTGCCGCCGCACTGCGCTCAGACGGGCAGCATCACAGCGCGGATCAGCCTGTTCAGGACGACCCAGGAAGAGGACGGGCAGACTTGATTCCTTTCGGGGATTTGGTTAAAATAGCTTATACTACAGACAAGGAGCAATGTGATGGTCAGTCAGAAAGTGACAATTAAAAATCCGACTGGACTGCACCTGCGACCGGCAGGAATCCTATGCAAGGAAGCAATGAAGTATAAAGCTTCCGTTACATTCCAGTTTAAAGACACGACCGCGAATGCGAAAAGTGTGCTGAGTGTCCTGGGAGCCTGCGTAAAATCCGGAGACGAGATCGAGGTGTTCTGCAGCGGAGAGGATGAAGAAACCGCCCTGCAGGGGATGATCCGGGCGATCGAGAGCGGCCTGGGGGAGTAAGTGACAAGCATTAATGAGCCGGTCCGTCATGCGGGACCGGCTTTTTTTTCGGAATGACATCAGCGGAATGGACCATAGAAAGGCGGAGAGGCAATGCTGAATTATAAGAGATATCAGAGAAATCCAGTAGAGTATTACCCTGAGCGCGAGTGGCCGGGACGGGAGATTCAGAAGGCACCGATCTGGTGCAGCGTGGATCTGCGCGACGGCAACCAGGCACTGATCGACCCGATGGTGGTGAGCGAGAAGATGGAATTCTTCCAGCTTCTTCTCAAGCTCGGGTTCCGGGAAATCGAAATCGGCTTTCCCGCGGCCAGCCAGATCGAATATGACTTTCTGCGTCAGCTGATTGAGCGCAGAAAACTGCAGGAGGACACGCTGGTTCAGGTGCTGTCCCAGTGCAGGGAGGAGCAGATCGAGCGGACCTTCCAGTCCATCGAGGGCTGCAGCCAGGCCATTGTGCACATCTATAATTCCACGTCGACGCTGCAGCGGGATGTCGTCTTTGGCAAAAGCCGGCCGGAGATCATCGATATTGCTGTGCAGGGCACAAAGTGGGTCAAGGAGCGGGCTCAGAAATTCCCGGGAAAGATCATTCTCGAGTACTCCCCGGAGAGCTACACTGGAACGGAGCAGGATTTTGCCCTTGAAATCTGCACGGCCGTGCAGGAGGTCTGGCAGCCGACCAAGGATGATCCGATGATCATCAATCTGCCGTCCACGGTGGAGATGACAACGCCGAATGTCTACGCGGACCGGATCGAGTGGATGAACAAACATTTCTCGGATCGCGAGAGCATCATCTTAAGCGTGCATCCGCACAACGACCGGGGCACCGGCGTGGCAGCTGCGGAGCTGGCGCTGCTGGCGGGCGCGGACCGGATCGAGGGCACGCTGCTCGGAAACGGCGAGCGGACCGGCAATGTAGATATTCTGACCATTGCCTACAATATGTTCTCGCAGGGAATCGACCCGAATCTGAATATTGAGAATATCACAGAGATTATAGATGTGTATGAACGCTGCTGCAAGATGCATGTGGATCCGCGTCATCCGTATGCCGGCAAGCTGGTCTTCACAGCTTTCTCGGGATCGCATCAGGATGCGATCAACAAGGGCGTCGCAGCGATGAAGGAGCGCGGCTCCGAGATCTGGCAGGTCCCGTATCTGCCGATCGATCCTGCGGATATCGGCCGGGTCTACGAACCGATCGTCCGGATCAACTCGCAGTCCGGCAAGGGCGGCGTGGCGTTTATCATGGACACGTATTTCGGATTCAAGCTGCCGAAGGATATGCACCGCGAATTCGCGGATGTCATCCAGGATATCTCGGAGAAGCAGGGCGAGGTGAGCCCGGATCAGATCATGGATGCGTTCCGCAGCGAATATCTGAATATGAAGGAGCCGCTGCACTTCCGCAAGCTGCAGGTCTATGACCTGGGCGAGGAGGCGCGTGAGAAGTTCGACACCAAGGCAGTGCTGACCTATACAGATCACGGCGAGGAAAAGGTCATCGAGGGCATCGGAAACGGCCCGCTGGATGCAGTGCGCCGCGCGATTCTGGAAAACACGGATATGCAGATCAAGATTCTGGACTACAACGAGCACGCGCTGCAGGCAGGATCCGATTCACAGGCGGCGGCTTATATCCACCTGCTGGATTCGCAGACCGGCCGCACCACTCACGGCGTCGGCGTGAGCTCGAATATCACAAGAGCTTCCGTGCGCGCGATTTTCTCGGCCATCAACCGGCTGGGGCTGGGAGAAAAGAAGACCCGGAAGCCGGGAGATTTCTGATACATTCAACTCAGTCGTGAGTCCCTGCCTTTTTAGATGGTGGGTGATAAATAATTATAACTCAGTGGTGGGTGGTAATCCCCGACTGAGTTGAAGCCTCCGGCGGATCACAGGTGCGCCGCGGCAGATCATTTAAGTAAGTACATGGTATCCATTTACTAATAGAAATCAGAAATGAGAGGGAAACAAGCTATGGCAGATCAGAAGAAACTCGTCGCCGAAATCACATCCATGGATGAGGATTTTACGCAATGGTATACGGATGTGGTGATCAAGGCTGGATTGATCGCTTATTCGCAGATTAAGGGATTCATGGTGATCAAACCGGAAGGCTACGCCATCTGGGAGAATATCCAGAAGCATCTGGATGCGCGTTTTAAGGCCACGGGAGTAGAAAACGTCTATCTCCCCATGTTGATTCCGGAGAGCCTTCTGAACAAGGAAAAGGAGCTGGTCAACGGCTTTGCACCGGAGGTGGCCTGGGTGACATCCGGCGGCAGCGAACCGCTGACAGAGCGCTACTGCGTCCGGCCGACTTCAGAGACGCTGTTCTCGGATTTCTATCAGCAGGATGTGCACTCCTGGCGCGATCTGCCCAAGGTCTATAACCAGTGGTGCTCCGTTGTGCGCTGGGAGAAGGAAACCAGACCTTTCCTGCGCTCAAGAGAGTTCCTGTGGCAGGAGGGACACACAGTGCACGCGACCCGTGAAGAGGCACAGGAGAGAACGCAGCAGATGCTGAATGTCTATGCAGACTTCCTGGCGGAGGATCTGGCGATCCCGGTGGTGAAGGGCCGCAAGACTGACAAGGAGAAATTCGCAGGCGCCGAGGCGACTTACACGGTAGAGGCGCTGATGCACGACGGACGCGCACTTCAGTCCGGCACCAGCCACGATTTCGGCGATAAGTTTGCCAGGGCCTACGGCATTCAGTTCACCGGCAAGGACAATACACTGGAATATGCATTCCAGACTTCCTGGGGCATGACGACCCGCGTCATCGGCGCGCTGATCATGGTGCACGGCGATAATTCCGGCCTGGTGCTGCCGCCCCGCATCGCACCTACACAGGTGACCATCGTTCCGATTCAGCAGCGCAAGGAGGGCGTTCTGGAGAAGGCCTTCGAGCTGAAGGGCATGCTCTCGAACTTCCGCGTAAAGGTGGACGATTCGGACAAGAGCCCGGGCTTCAAGTTTGCCGAGCAGGAGATGCACGGTATTCCGCTCCGCGTGGAGATCGGACCGAGAGATATCGAAAACGGCGTCTGCATCATTGCGCGCCGCGATACGGGCGAGAAGATGGAGTGTGCGATCGATCAGCTGCCTGAGAAGATTGGCGCACTGCTTGAGCAGATTCAGAAGGATATGTTTGAGCGCGCGAAGAAGCACCTCGAGGCACATACCTATACAGCTGCTACGGCAGAGGAATTCGAGCAGACCTTTGCGGAGAAGACCGGCTTTGTAAAGGCGATGTGGTGCGGCGAGCAGGCCTGCGAGGAGAAGATCAAGGAGAAATACGGCGTCACCAGCCGCTGCATTCCTTTTGAGCAGGAGACGGTGGGCAGCACCTGTGTCTGCTGCGGCAAGCCGGCGCAGAAGATGGTTTATTGGGGCAAGGCTTATTGATCATTCAGATACCTGAAAAAGTAAATACAGTTCTGGAAACACTGAAGGAGAACGGACACGAAGCTTACATAGTAGGCGGCTGTGTCCGTGACTCTGTGCTTGGACGGATTCCGAAGGACTGGGACATCACGACCAGCGCCTCGCCGCAGGAGGTGAAGGCCTGCTTCCCCAGAACAGTGGATACCGGGCTGCAGCACGGCACCGTCACCGTCATCCTGGACGGAGAGGGATATGAAGTGACGACGTATCGGGTTGACGGCGTCTATGAAGATGGCCGCCATCCGAAGGAAGTACACTTCACGCGCAGCCTGGAGGAGGATCTGCGCCGGAGAGACTTCACGATCAATGCGATGGCCTATGCCCCGGAAAAGGGACTGGTCGATCTGTTTGACGGCATGGGGGATATCCGGCGGGGGCTGATCCGCGCCGTGGGAGAACCTGCAGAACGGTTTTCTGAAGATGCTCTGCGGATGCTGCGCGCGGTGCGGTTTTCTGCGCGCCTGAATTATGAGATAGAAGAAAAGACCTATGAGGCAATCTGCCGCCTGGCACCTGCGCTGTGCAGGATCAGCGCGGAGCGGATCCGGGAGGAACTGATCGGTATTCTGCTCTCAGATCATCCGGAGAAGCTTTCCTGTGCGGCGGCGTGCGGCCTGACAGCTGTTTTTCTGCCGGAGCTGGACCGCTGCTTTGAGACACCGCAGAACAACCCGCATCATTGCTGGAATGTAGGAGAGCATATTCTGCGCTCGGTACAGGCTGCGCGTGCGGACCGGATTCTGCGCCTGACCATGCTGTTTCACGATATCGGGAAACCCTTATGCCGCACGACGGATGAGCAGGGCATCGATCACTTCCATGGCCATGCCGAGATCGGAACGGAAATGACGCGGCAGATCCTGCGGCGTCTGAAATTTGACAATGATACGATCGATCAGGTATGCAGGCTGGTCCGGTACCATGATCTGCAGCCGGAATACACAGAGCGGGCAATGCGCCGCGCGATGGTAAAGGTGGGGCCGGAGCTCTTCCCGCTGCTGCTCGAAGTAAAGGCGGCCGACCTGTGTGCGCAGAGCACCTGCCAGGCAGAGGAAAAGCAGGAAGCCCTCAGAGAGTGGGAAGCGCTGTATGAGAAGGTCCGGGAGAGTCTGTGTGCACTGTCGCTGAAGGACCTGGCGGTCTCCGGCAAAGACCTGATTGCGGAGGGAATTTCCCCCGGCAGACAGATCGGCAGCATCCTGAATACCATGCTGGAAGACGTATTGGATCACCCGGAACATAATACCAGAGAGTACCTGCTGACTGCCTACGTGCGAAATGAAAATAACGCTTGAAATTGTGCAGCCGGCTGTGTTACTATATAAATCCGCGGGAACTTTTTCTCCCGGAACTTTCCTTGCTCTTGACGGGGGTTGAGGGCCAGAGACCAAAAGGAGGTAAGAAGCATGAGCAAATATGAATTAGCCGTTGTTGTGAATGCGCAGATCGATGACGAAGCAAGAACTGCTGCTGTCGAGAACGTTAAGAATCTGATTACCAGATTCGGCGGACAGATCGGCGAGATCACAGAATGGGGCAAGAAAAAGCTGGCTTATGAAATTCAGAAAATGAATGAAGGCTACTATTTCTTTATCCCGTTCGAGGCAGAGGGCTCCGCAATTGCTGAAATTGAGAGCCGTATGCGCATCATGGACAATGTCATTCGATATCTGTGCGTGAAACAGGACGAGGCATAAGAATCGGAGGTTCACGAATGAACAGTGTCGTATTAATGGGACGTCTGACAAGAGACCCTGAGGTAAGATATTCACAGGGTGAGCAGCCGATGGCGATCGCACGTTATACACTGGCGGTTGACCGGCGGCGCAGTCGGAACAGCAATGATGAGAACAGCGCGGATTTTATTTCGTGCGTTGCGTTCGGCAGAGCAGGCGAATTTGCCGAGAAGTATTTCCACAAGGGAATTAAGATCTGTGTTTCCGGCAGAATCCAGACCGGAAGCTACACCAACAAGGACGGCCAGAAGGTCTATACAACAGAAGTAGTTGTAGAGAATCAGGAGTTCGCAGAGAGCAGAAATGCAGATTCCTCTGCATCCTTCAGCGGCAGCTTCGGACAGGGAGCGGAAGCCCCCGCCGCAAGACCGGCTGAAAGACCCGCAGCCGCCATGGACGGATTCATGAATATCCCGGAAGGAATTGACGAAGAGCTGCCGTTTACGTAAAGAGAGTCGACAGTCCGGTATTACGGACAGGAGGTCTAAAAATGGCTTTTAACAAAACGGATAAAGCGGATGCGCCCTTCAAGAAGAGAGGCGGATTCCACAGAAAAAAGAAGGTCTGCGTCTTCTGTGGCAAGGACAACAAGATCGATTATAAGGATGCTGCGAAGCTTCACAAGTATGTTTCCGAGAGCGGGAAGATCCTTCCCAGAAGAATCACGGGAACCTGCGCGACACATCAGAGAGCTCTGACCGTCGCCATCAAGAGAGCGCGTCATCTGGCGATCCTTCCCTACACGGAGAGATAAGCCGGAATCCGGCATTTCCTTAACGCAGAGTGAAAAGCGGGAATTTCCGAAGCCCTGCCGCGAGAGCGGCGGGGCTTTTTCAGTGCTGTGGCAAATGAGTGGAAGAAGTAGTATAATACATTCGTTGTCTGACGGCACTTTTCCCCATGAGAGGAATCTTGCGGATGAAAAAGCGTGAAAAGCTGAAAGGGAGAATGGCCAGCTATTTCCAGCTCCCGCTCCGACTGGGGTTTGTTCTGATCCTGGTCAATGTGCTGATCTATCTTCTGAACTGGCCTTCCGGCCTGATTCTGACTGGTTTTCTGGTGATCTATTTTGCCTTTGCAATTACAGCTTATCGTTCGAGCAGACGTGCTGTGCTGCATGAAATGGTCAGCTTTGCCACAGAATACGGGCAGGTCCAGAAGCGGCTGCTCCGGGAACTGGAGATCCCCTACGCTGTGCTGGATGACAGCGGACGGATTCTGTGGATGAATGCGGAATTTGAGCGGGTTGCCCATCGCGACCGCAGCTACAGGAAGTCTATCACTTCCGTCTTTCCGTCCCTGACCAAAGACACACTGCCGGAAGGCGAAGACCTGGTCCGGATTCAGATTGACTACGAGAACAGCAATTATGAAGTCCAGATGCGCAGAATCCCGATGGACGGCGTCACAGGAGATTCTGAGATTCTCGAGGGAGAGAATGCATCGGATTCCCTGATTTCCATCTACCTGTTTGACGAAACAGCAGTGCAGCTGGCCATTCAGGAGGTGGATGATCAGAGTCTGGTCGTCGGATTCATTTATATTGATAACTACGAGGAAGCGCTGGAGAGTGTGGAAGATGTCAGGCGCTCCCTGCTGATTGCGCTGATCGATCGGCGCGTCAACGTGTACATCGCTTCCTATGACGGCATCTGCACCAAAATCGAGAAAGATAAATATCTGATCATCCTGCGGAAAAAGTCACTGCGCCAGCTGCAGGAGGCACATTTTGACCTGCTCTCGGATGTCAAGACCGTGAATATCGGCAATGAAATGGCGCTGACCCTCAGCATCGGCATCGGTGTGGAAGGCCTGAGCTACGCGCAGAACTATGAGTTCGCCCGGAATGCCATTGATCTGGCGCTGGGCCGCGGCGGCGATCAGGCGGTTGTGAAAACCGCGGACAACATCATCTATTACGGCGGAAAGAGCCAGCAGATTGAAAAGAGTACCCGCGTCAAGGCCCGCGTCAAAGCCCAGGCACTGAAGGAAATCATCGGCTCGAAGGAGACGGTCTTCATCATGGGCCACAAGGAAGGCGACATTGACTGTCTCGGATCTGCCATCGGTATTTACCGGATCTGCAAGGTCATGAACCGCAGAGCCTACATCGTCATGAACGAGATCACAACCTCGCTGCAGCCGGTGATCACGCTCTTCAGGGACAACGAGGAGTATGAAAAGGATCTGTTTCTGACCAGCGCGCAGGCCCTGGAGCGCGTCACAGACAACGCGGCACTGGTGGTGGTGGATGTCAACAAACCCAGCCGCACAGAGTGTCCGGAGCTGCTCAGGCGCTGCAAGTCGATTGTCGTGCTGGATCATCACAGACAGGGCACAGAGCGGATTGAGAATGCGACGCTTTCCTATGTGGAAGCATATGCTTCTTCCGCCTGCGAGATGGTTACAGAGATTCTGCAGTACATCGACGGGGTCAAAATCCGGTCTGACGAGGCGGATGCGCTGTATGCAGGCATTGTAGTCGATACGAACAATTTCATGAGCAAAGCCGGTGTGCGGACCTTTGAGGCGGCGGCCTTCCTGAGAAGATGCGGCGCGGATGTGACGAGGGTGCGCAAGTTGTTCCGCGAGGACGCGGATGAATACCGGGCCAAGGCGGATGCGGTTTCTCAGGCGGAGATCTACCGGGGGCTGTATGCCATCTCGGTCTGCCAGGGACATGATCTGCAGAGTCCGACCATTATCGGTGCACAGGCGGCCAATGAACTGCTGAATATCAAGGGTGTGAAGGCCAGCTTTGTTCTGACGGATTATCAGAATCAGATTCATATCAGTGCGCGCTCGATTGATGAGGTAAATGTCCAGGTAATCATGGAGCACATGGGCGGCGGCGGTCATATGAACATCGCGGCCTGCCAGATTGAAGACGCGACACTGACAGAGGCGGTCGGCCTGCTGAAGCGTACGATCGATGAAATGACAGAGGAGGGTGAGCTATGAAGATTATTTTACTGCAGGATGTGAAAGCACTGGGTAAGAAGGGTGAGATCGTCGAGGTGAGCGACGGCTATGCCCGGAACTTCGTCCTGCCGAAGAAGCTTGGCGTGGAAGCCAACAATAAGAACAAGAATGATCTGAAGCTGCAGAAAGCCAATGAGGAGAAGGTGGCTGCGCAGAAGCTGCAGGATGCCCAGCAGATGGCCAGGGATCTGGAGCAGATTCAGATCGAAGTGCGCCTGAAGAAGGGCGAAGGCGGCGCAGTCTTCGGCTCTGTTTCCGGAAAGGAAATTGCCCAGGCTGCCAAGGATCAGCACAATCTGGAGCTGGATAAGAAGAAGATTCAGCTGGATGAGCCCATCAAGACTTTCGGTATGCACGAGGTGCCCATCAAGTTGCACGCACAGGTGACAGGCCGTCTCTATGTGCTGGTAAAGGAGCTTTAAATTGGCGGAAGAAGAAGCAATCAAGCGGATCATGCCCCATAATCTGGAGGCGGAGAGCGCTGTGATCGGCTCAATGCTGATGGATCAGGAAGCGATACAGACTGCGGCGGAGATTCTGACGCCGGAGGATTTCTACTCGCGCCAGTATGGCGTGATGTTTGAAGTGATCTGTGAACTGAACCGGGACGGCATGGCAGTGGATCCAGTGACGCTCCAGAACCGCATGCATGAGAAGAACCTGCCGCCGGAGACGTACAGCAACGACGTTCTCTCAGCGATGGTGGCGCAGGTCACCACGACGGCGAATGTGGAATCCTATGCCCGGATCGTGGCGGATAAGGCCATGATGCGCCGCCTGGTCCGCGCCGGCGAGGACATGGCCAATTCAGCCTACGCAGAGCAGGAATCGATTGAAGTGCTTCTGGAGAACGCCGAGAAGCAGGTTTTTGACCTGTCTCAGAAGCGGAATACTTCTGATTTCCTTCCGATCAGTGAAATTGTTGTCCGGGCGGTGAACCGGATCTCGGAAGTATCCAAGGTCAAAGGAAATGTCACGGGTGTCGCGTCCGGCTTCAGGGATCTGGATCAGATGACAGCCGGGTTCCAGCCCTCTGACCTGATCCTGCTGGCAGCGCGCCCTTCCATGGGTAAAACAGCTTTTGTCCTTAATGTGGCCAGCTACGTGACGCTCAGACTCGAGAAAAGCCTGGCAGTGTTCTCGCTGGAAATGTCGCGGGAACAGCTGGTAAACCGACTGTTTGCCATGGAGTCTCATATTGATTCCAAGAAGATCCGTACCGGCGATCTGACGGATGCGGAATGGGGCGATCTGATTCAGAGCGCAGGCGTCATCGGTAAAAGCAAGCTGATCATTGATGATACACCGGCGATCTCTGTGGCGGAGCTGCGTTCCAAGTGCAGAAAATATAAGGTGGAATTCGGCCTGGATATGGTCGTGATCGACTACCTGCAGCTGATGACAGGGAGTGCGAAGGGAAACGACTCCAGACAGCAGGAGGTCTCGGACATCTCCCGCTCGCTGAAGGCACTGGCCAGAGAGCTGAAGGTTCCGATTATTGCGCTGTCGCAGCTGTCCCGTGCGGTGGAATCCAGGACGGACAAACGGCCCATGCTCTCCGATCTGCGTGAATCCGGCGCCATTGAGCAGGATGCAGATATCGTTATGTTTATTTACCGGGACGAGTATTATCACCCGGATTCCGAGCGAAAGGGTATCGCGGAGATCATTGTTGCCAAGCAGAGAAACGGCCCGATCGGAACAACGGAGCTGGGCTGGATTCCGGATCTGACCCGGTTCGTCAACCTGGAAGGCGCCCGGACCTATTCGGGTGAGGAAGGCTGAAAACAGACAGAATAAAGAAGCACCGGCTTGCCGTATAGGACAGGCCGGTGCTTCTTTTGATTTGTACTGATCCTCAGATCTGTCGATCCTGAAGACTCAAGCCTCGGAGATTGCTCCGACAGGGCACTGAGCTTCGCAAGCACCGCAGTCGATGCAGGTATCCGGGTCGATCTCGAAATGCGCATCTCCCTGAGAGATTGCACTGACGGGGCACTGAGCAGCGCAGGATCCGCAGCTGATGCAGTCATCACCAATAACACGTGCCATACTGAAATCCTCCTTTCAAAATAAGTTCTACCTGTTTTTCAGCGCCGCTTACCAGGCGATGCTGAATGATTTTTATTTTCAGGTCCGGACCGGAGAACCGGCCCGGACTCAGAAAACCTGTTGAAGATCTCTTCCGCAGATTAGTTCTCGGAAGGAGTGTTGTACAGAAGGTTCAGTTTCTCAAGGTAAGCGAAGTGATCCTTAGCGTGCTGTGCAGCCTCGCCGAACAGTCTTGCTGCTCTTTCAGGATTCTTCTGCTTCAGGGAAGTGTAACGAACCTCGCCTGCCAGGAAGTCATCGTAAGGATCCGTTGCAGCCTTGGAATCCAGCGAGAACTTCTTGTCTCCGCCGGCCGGGTTGAAGCGGAACATGTTCCAGTAGCCGGTTGTAACTGCCAGCTTCTCTTCATCCTGAGCCTTGGCCATACCCTTGCGGATACCATGGTTGATACAAGGAGCATATGCGATGATCAGGGACGGTCCCGGATAAGCCTCAGCCTCGGTGATCGCCTTGATGGTCTGGTTGCGGTCTGCACCCATGGAGATCTGAGCAACATAGACGTAGCCGTAGCTCATTGCCATTGCTGCGAGATCCTTCTGGATGGTTTCCTTACCAGCTGCTGCGAACTGAGCGACAGCACCTTCAGGAGTAGCCTTGGAGGACTGACCGCCGGTGTTCGAATAAACCTCGGTGTTGAATACGAAGACGTTGATGTCCTTGCCGCTGGCCAGGATGTGGTCAACACCGCCGTAGCCGATATCGTAAGCCCATCCGTCACCACCGAATACCCACTGGGACTTCTTCGCGAGATAATCCTTCTCCTTCAGAATGTCCTGAGCAGCAGCGGAGCCGTTCTTCTCCAGAGCAGCGACCAGTGCATCGGTAGCAGCACCGTTGGTAGCGCCGACAGAGAAGGTGTCAAGCCATACCTGAGCAGCTTCCTTCAGCTCAGCGTCTGCATCCTGTGCAATTGCCTCGACCTTCGCCTTCAGGCCGTCACGGATTGCGTTCTGAGCAAGGAGCATACCATAACCGAACTCTGCGTTGTCCTCGAACAGGGAGTTGCTCCATGCCGGGCCCTTGCCTTCCTTTGTAACAGTGTAAGGCGTGGACGGTGAGGAGTTGCCCCAGATAGAGGAGCATCCGGTTGCGTTTGCAATGTACATATGATCGCCGAACAGCTGAGTAACGAGCTTCGCGTAAGGAGTCTCGCCGCAGCCTGCGCAGGCGCCCGAGAACTCAAGCAGCGGCTGCTTGAACTGGGAACCCTTGACGGTGGTCTCTTTGTACTTCTCGATAACTTCCTTCTTGGGATCGAGCGTAACAGCATAATCGAAGAACGCCTGCTCGTTCGGCTGAGGAAGAGCCTCGTCGAGACGAACCATGCTGAGCGCCTTCTCGCCCTTCATGCCAGGGCAGACATTTGCGCAGCTTCCGCAGCCCGTGCAGTCCATGGAGGAAACACTGATTGCGAAAACATAACCAGGCATGCCCATCAGCGGAATCGTAACGGTTCCTGCCGGTGCTGCAGCAGCTTCTTCCTCGGTCATTGCAACCGGACGGATTGCTGCGTGCGGGCAGACATAAGAGCAGAATGTGCACTGGATGCAGTTTGCGGAATTCCATACCGGAACGCTGACTGCGATACCGCGCTTCTCATAAGCAGCGGCGCCGGAAGGTGTGGAGCCATCGGAGTAAACAGCAACTTCGGAAACCTTCAGGCTGTTGCCCTGCTGAGAGTTAACCTTGGACTGAATGTTGTTGACAAAGTCAACGACTTCCTTGCGGCCCTGATCTGCATGTCCGACTTCCAGACCCTCGTCCTCAGCACTGCCCCAGGACTCAGGAATCTGAATCTCAACGATGTTCTTAGCGCCGGCGTCAATAGCAGCCCAGTTCTTCTCGACGACATCCTGACCCTTGCGGCCGTATGTCTTCTGAGCAGCTTCCTTCATGAAGCCGATTGCATCTTCTTCCGGAATGATCTTCGCCAGAGTGAAGAATGCGGACTGAAGGATGGTGTTGATTCTGGTCGGGCCCATGCCGGTCTCGATACCGATCTTGACACCATCGATGGTGTAGAACTTGATCTTGTGGTCATACATGAACTTCTTGACCTGGCCCGGGATGTGCTGCTCGAGCTCTTCCGGTGTCCAGGAGCAGTTCAGAAGGAATGTACCGCCGTCAACCAGCTCCTGAACCATGTTGAACTTACGGATATAGGACGGGTTGTGGCAGGCTACGAAATTCGCCTGATGAATCAGGTAGGTCGACTTGATCGGCTTCTTACCGAAGCGGAGGTGAGACATGGTCACGCCGCCGGACTTCTTGGAATCGTAGTCAAAATATGCCTGCGCATACATGTCTGTGTTGTCGCCGATGATCTTGATGGAGTTCTTGTTTGCACCGACGGTACCATCTGCACCGAGGCCCCAGAACTTGCAGCAGATCGTGCCTTCCGGTGTGGTGACGATTTCGTCTCCGGTAGGAAGGGAGAGATTGGTAACATCATCGATGATGCCGATGGTGAAGCGCTTCTTCTCTTCGTTGTCATAGACAGCGATGATCTGAGCAGGGGTGGTGTCCTTGGAACCAAGACCATAGCGGCCGGAATAAACCGGAACAGTCTCAAACTTGGAACCCTTGAGGGCTGCGATGACATCCAGTGCCAGAGGCTCGCCGATGGAGCCGGGCTCCTTGGTGCGGTCGAGAACAGTGATCTTCTTTACAGTCTCCGGAATCGCTGCAAGCAGAGCTTCTGCGGAGAAAGGACGATACAGGCGGACCTTGATCAGACCAACCTTGCGGCCAAG
Source organism: Lachnospiraceae bacterium (assembly GCA_017449485.1). Taxonomy (GTDB): domain Bacteria; phylum Bacillota; class Clostridia; order Lachnospirales; family Lachnospiraceae; genus CAG-791. The sequence goes on along the minus strand of JAFTFP010000252.1, from coordinate 1,966 downwards.
GCCGTTCAGATAATCAACGGTCTCCTCAATGGTCTCGCAGGCGCTGCCCATTGCGATGATGACCTGATCTGCATCTGCTGCGCCGTAGTAATTGAAGAGCTTGTAATCTGTTCCGAGCTTCTCGTTGACCTTGTCCATGTACTTCTGGACAATCGCGGGCATCTCGTCGTAAGCCGGGTTGCAGGACTCTCTGGTCTGGAAGAAGATATCAGGGTTCTGAGCGGAGCCCATCTGACGAGGATGATTCGGATTGTTTGCGCCGGCGCGGAAAGCGTCAACCTGAGACAGATCCATCATGTCCTTCAGATCTTCATAATCCCAGACTTCAATCTTCTGAATTTCGTGAGAAGTACGGAAACCATCGAAGAAGTTGATGAAAGGAAGTTTTCCGTCGACTGCTGCGCAGTAAGCAACGGGCGTCAGGTCCATAACTTCCTGGACACTGGAGCTGCAGAGCATTGCAGCACCGGTCTGACGGCAGGCATAGACATCGGAGTGATCACCGAAGATGCTCAGCGCATGAGAAGCCAGTGCGCGGGCAGATACGTTCAGAACACCGGGAAGCCGCTCACCTGCAACCTTGTAGATGTTCGGGATCATCAGAAGAAGACCCTGGGATGCAGTGAAGGTGGAAGTCATTGCACCGGCGGTCAGAGAGCCGTGGAAGGCACCTGCTGCACCGGCTTCAGACTGCATTTCCGTGACCTGTACGGTCTGTCCGAAAATGTTCTTTCTTCCGGCCGTGGCCCATTCATCGATATGCTCAGGCATAACAGACGAAGGGGTGATGGGGTAGATGGTAGCGACTTCGGTATACGCATATGCTACATGTGCGGCCGCTTCGTTACCATCCATGGTTAACATTTTTCTAGCCATTTTCATTCCTCCTGTGAATATTTGATGCTACAGACCTACCATTTGTCCATAGCTAGACAATCATAAAGACATAGTAGCATTCAGGAGGCTAAAAAGCAATGTAAAATGTGGATTGTACGACTAAAAGAGCACAATAAAATCAAGCTATTCTGCCGTTTCTGAAAGGGGGATTTCAGCGGATTCCGGAGAGGGTCTGGAGCGCGTTTTCTCCGATCACGACCGGAAAATGTTCCAGCAGGGACTGCTCACGTCCGTAGGAGAACATGGAGGGGGTTCCGTACTCGGACAGCGCGGCGAGCACAGACTGCATGGCCATCGTTTCCTCCCGGGAGGAAGTGACCAGAAGCAGGTAATAGAGGTCCTTCCCGGGATCTCTGAACAGACTGCTCTCCCCGGTAAAGCGGTTTCCGATACGGGCAGCGGCGGCCAGCAGATCGCTGAACCGGTCAAAAGTATAAAGGCGATGCGTCATAGCGTAGGTGCGCATCCGCTCGGCGTAGTTTCTGCGGGCATTCTCCTGTCCTGCCTCGCTGCGGCTGGCATCCTCCTGATCGGACTGACGGGAGGACAGCTGGAGCGAGTCTGAGAAGGTGTCGCGCAGACTGTTCAGAAGCTGCTCGAAAGGAGAGACGGACGCGGCATCCGGACGCGCACTTTTCTGCACAGAGGGGGCAAAGCTGGAAAAACGGGTATCCAGTTCTTCCGGATTCTCTACCTTCGTGACGATCAGTGCGATGCTGTCGGAGCTGAGCGGGACAGCCTCAATCATAAGAGGAAAATTCTCGGCATCAAAGCCGTACAGAGCTGAGGCCTGCTGCATCATATCGCTGAACAGACGCTTCGCTTTTTCAGTGCCGTATGCAAGTTCGCTGAGCTTGAGCTGGCGGGCCGCAAGGTCTTCGCCAGTCAGGATGCAGCGGATCTGGTTTTCACTCAGACGCTCTATTTTCATGCCGTTTCCTCCTTATTTTTATAAGTACTTCTAACTGTAGTTTTACAGACATTGAAGGCCTTCGTCAATAGATTTAAGGGATTGTTTCGAAAACTTTAATAATTGCGGTGCTCGCAGAATGCACAGACATGAAGGCGG
>JAFTFP010000251.1 GCA_017449485.1 Lachnospiraceae bacterium | reverse complement strand
TCACAGGGCGAGTTCATTGATCATCTCCGGGCGCACTCCAACACGAAGCGGGAGATTTTCCGCAAACTGTTCGGCACGGAGCTGTTCAGGAGAATTGTGGAGGAACTTCAGGACCGGTGCAGAGACAGGCTCGCATCCATGGAAGAGATCCGGATCATCACGGAGCATGAGATCAGCCGGATCCGGATCCCGGAATCAGAACCGGATACACTGCAGGCACTGCGAACCCGGATTCTTGCCGGCGGCAGGCCGAATATCGCAGCGCTGGAGCAGCTGATCACAGAGCTGGAGCAGCTGTGCGCACGGCTGGATGCGGAGGTCGAGGCGCTCACCGCACAGGCGGCGCAGTGCGCCGGGGAACGTGACCGGAAGAGAGACGCCTATGTCGGCGCGCAGGAACTGGCCGGTCTCTATGAGCAGATGGAGCGCGCCGCCGCGATTCTGGAGGAATGTGCTGCCCTGGAACAGAATATGCAGGAGAAGGAACGCCTTTCCTCATCGATCCGGTCAGCCTATGGGATCCGCGCGGTCCATGTCCGTCTGGCAGATGCAAGACGGGCACAGGAGACCACTGAAAACGGAAGAAAACAGCAGGAGGAAGCCATCCCGCAGCTGACGGAAACATTGCGCAAGGCGCGGGAAAAGGCCGGGGAGACCGGCCGCGAGGCGGAAAAGCAGCTTGCCGCGTACACGAAGGCGGAAGAACAGACCCGCCGCGCGCTGGAGATCCTGGCACAGATCCGCTTATCGGAAGAAGCTGTGCGGACTGCGGCAGCAGAACTGGAAAAGGCACAGGAAGAAAAAAGAGCGGCTGATCTGGCGCTGACTGAACTGGAGAAGCAGGAGAAGTCCTGGCGCCTGAAGGAAGAAGAGCTTGCCGGAACTGAGCAGCAGCTGACGCGCTGGGAGGTGCACAGCCGCGACATTCAGACGCTGAAAAACGAATTGGCGGAGCTGATAAGAGAAGAACAGGAGACAGCATCCCTTGCGCTGAAGGCTCAGAAATGTGCAGACGAATACGGAAGGGTCCGGGAGGCGTACAGGAGGAAAAAGGAAGAATATGATTCAGCCCGGGAGGGCTTTCTGGACGCCCAGGCGGGCTGGCTGGCCAGCACGCTCAAGGAGGGAGAACCCTGTCCGGTCTGCGGATCCAGAGAGCATCCGGCTCCCTGCGCATCACCGGAGGAGCATAGGGAACTGACCCGGGAACTGGTGGAAAAGCTGGCGCAGGAAAGCAGCGAGCTGGAACAGGCCCGCACACGGCTTTCCGGCGAAGCCGGCGCCGCGCAGCAGCAGCTGACTTCCGGAAGAGAGCACCTTACGCAGGTCATGAATCGTGTGAGGGAGCAGTTCCTGGCACTCGGACAGACCGCGCCGGAACCGCTGACAGCGGAAACGGCGGCCGGACCGGTTCAGATGCTGGAGAAGACATCCGGGGAACAGGGCGCAGTCTTGAGGCAGAATCTGGAAACGCTTCGTCAGGTCCGGACACTGCTCCAGGATGTAGATGAGCGAAGAGAAGCCCTGCAGGGCAGGGTGCGGACAGCAGGCGAAGCCGCGGCAGACCGGGAACAGACTCTCGCCGTCCTGAAAGCACAGCTGGCTCAGCAGCAATCCCTGACAGCCTATGCAACGGAGCAGGAGGCACAGGCCGCACTGAACAGTGCGCGCATGAAAAAGCAGGAAGCAGATCAGGCTGATCAGCTGCAGAAGCAGCGCGCCGAGGCCGACGCCGCCCGGCTGGAGCAGGCCAGGGCCTTGTATGAGCGGTATACGCAGGAGATGCCTCAGCGCATTCAGGATGCGGCGATGCGGAAACAGGAATATGAGCAGGCGCTTTCCCGGAGCGGCCTTTCAGAAGACGCCTGGATGCAGCTCACCAGGACGCATGAAGCCGGGGAAGCCGAGGCACTGCAGCAGGAGATTGAAGCATTCCGGAGCCGCCGCGCGGCAGCCGGGGGAGTGATGCAGAGCACGCGGGAGACCATCGGCAGCAGGCCGCGGCCGGACACAGAGGCACTGAAGGCGGAGCTGGATGCGGCCGACGCCGGTCTGGAAGCGCTTCAGAAGATGCTGGAGGAAAAACGGGAAACCCGGCGGACAGACCGGGATGTGCTGGCACATCTTGTGCCCAGGATGAAAGAGCACAGCGGTATCGCCGCGGAGTACGAGCGGGTCAGCCAGCTGTATGAGCGTCTGGCCGGAAAGCGGACCGGGTTCAGAATGGACCTGGAGACCTACGTGCAGCGGTATTATCTGCAGCGGATCCTGACGGCTGCAAATGTGCGGCTTCTGGAGATGTCCGATGGGCAGTTTGAACTGCGGATGATGGATGAGGATCGATCCGGCGAAGGAAAAAACCGCGGCCTGGATCTGATGGTCTACTCCACTGTGACAGGAAAGGAGCGGGAAATCAGAACCCTCTCCGGCGGCGAATCCTTCATGGCGGCACTCTCGCTGGCCCTTGGCATGGCGGACCAGATTCAGGAAAATGCATCCGCCGTCCGGCTTGAGATGATGTTTATCGATGAAGGCTTCGGCTCGCTGGATGATCACGCCAGAAGCCAGGCTGTGCGGGTTCTGCAGGAGCTGGCAGGCAGTTCAAGACTGATCGGTATCATTTCCCATGTCACAGAACTCAAGCAGGAGCTGGAAGATCAGCTGATTGTATCGAAAGACGAAGAAGGAAGCCGTGTCCGCTGGCAGCTGAGCTGAGAGAATGTGGAACACGAAGACGTATATATGGTTCAGTTTGACACAAGAGATAAAAAACCTAAGATTTATAACATAGCTGTTCTCACGGCCGCGGGACTTCTGATCTATATCCTGCTCTTTCGCGTCGGAGAGCCCGCGCGCTATGTGTACAGCGAGCTGCTGGCTGCGCTGTATTTCGGCACGGTGGTGATTCTGCTTCTGAATGCATTCCGGAAGCAGCTGCAGTACAACCCGTACTCCTACAACACGATCCTTTACACAGGCTTTGCCCTGTTTACCTTTTTCATCTTCTGCACCCATCTGCGGGAGGCGCTGCTGTGTCTGCAGAGTCCGGAGTCTTTCAGTCACGAGCGGATCATCCTGACGCTGCTGAATTCAGCCAAGAACTACCTGATCCTCACGGCCCCGTTCCTGCTGGTCTTCTCCATCGGCCTGTTTGTATCCAATGTCTGGCTGATCCGGAATGAGGGCCGGCACTGGGTCAATATTCTCGGCATGATCGCGGGCTTTCTTGTCATTGCCGGACAGCTGCTGATCGGCGTTCTGGATTACCGGATCTACACGGGACTGTTTTCCTCCCTGCGCATGCGGCTGGCTGTCAACCTGATGGCGGCCTTCTACCTGTATTTTGAGTGCATGCTGCTGGGTGCGATGATTGCGGACCTGATTGCCGCCTTCTATGAGGCGGAACCCAACAAGGATTTTCTGATTGTACTGGGCTGCGGCATCCGCAGGGACGGGACACCGACACCTCTGCTGAAGGGGCGCCTGGATCTGGCCCTTCAGTTCTACCGGGACCAGCTGCGCCGGACCGGGAAGAAGGCCTGCTTCGTGGTTTCGGGCGGCAAGGGCAGCGATGAAGTGATCTCGGAGGCCCAGTGCATGAAGAACTATCTGCTGTCCTGCGGCATCCCGGAGGATCAGATTCTTATGGAGGACCGCTCCACGGACACGGCGGAGAACATGCGGTTTTCCAGACAGATCATTCAGGGGAAGATGCCCGGTGCCAAGGTTGCCTTCTTTACAACCAACTACCACGTTTTCCGCGCCGGTCTGAAGGCGAGGCGTGTCAAAATGCGGGCCGTCGGGATGGGCGCGCCGACCAAATGGTATTTCTGGTCCAACGCCGCAGTGCGGGAATTTGTCGGTCTTCTGACCGAACACAAGGGCAAGCAGATTCTTGTTTTTCTGATGCTGATTATCGTCTACACAGCTCTGACGATGATGGTTTATGCTTAATACTCCGGAAAGCCGGGAGAGGAGGAGAAAATGCCGAATCAGATTGAACCTTTCCAGACAGGCGGCATGCGGCGCATTCTGATTGTTGATGATGAGATGATCAACAGAGAGATGCTGCGTCTGTGTCTGCAGGAGAAGTACGAAATTCTGGAGGCCTCTGATGGCGCTGAGGCCATGCAGATCATCCGGGAGCGAAGCGGAGAACTTTCGCTGATTCTGCTCGACCTTCTCATGCCGGTGATGCCCGGTATGGAGGTGCTCAAAGCACTGCGCGCGGAGCCGAACCTCTGCAGAATTCCTGTGATTGTGCTGACGGCAGACCAGAATGCGGAAGTGGAATGCCTCCAGCAGGGCGCTGCAGACTTCATTCCCAAGCCCTATCCCGCGCCCGCTGTCGTGCAGGCACGGGTACTGCGGACCATTGAACTCTCGGAGGACCGCGAGACCATTCAGTCCACGGAACGCGACCAGGTTACCGGACTGTATAACCGGGAATATTTCTTCCGCTATGCACAGCAGATTGACCAGCTGAACCGGGAAAAGGAAATGGACGCGGTGCTGATCGATGTGAATCATTTCCGTCTGATCAACGAGCGCTACGGCCGCGCTTACGGCAATGCTGTACTGCGCAGAATCGGCGAAAACGCACAGGCTGTCTTCGGCCCCTGCGGCGGGATTGTCTGCAGAAGATCAGCGGATACTTTTCTGGTCTACTGTCCGCACCGGGAAGACTACCCGGAACTTCTGGAAAAGATTTCCGCCGAGGTTTCCGGAGAAGAAGATGCGGATAACCGCGTCCGGCTGCGCATGGGCATCTATCCCTGCGTGGACAGAACCCTGGATCTGGAGCGGCGGTTTGACCGCGCCAAGACCGCAGCTGACCTGGTGCAGGGGAGCTTCACCCGCTCCATTGCATATTTTGATAATGAGCTCAGCAGCCGGGAGCTCTACGCGGAACAGCTCATCGAAGATTTCTATACTGCGATCCGGGAAAAGCAGTTCCTGGTCTATTATCAGCCAAAATATGACGTGCGCCCGGAGGAACCGGCGCTGGCCGGTGCAGAAGCCCTGGTCCGCTGGAACCATCCCAAGCTCGGTATGATCAGCCCGGGTGTATTCATACCGCTCTTTGAGGGCAACGGCCTGATCCGGCAGCTGGATCAGTATGTCTGGCGGGAAGCCTGCCGGAAGATCCGGGACTGGAAGGACCGGATTGATTTCAGTGTACCGGTTTCCGTCAATGTCTCCCGGATCGATCTGTATGATCCGGGTCTGATCAATGATCTGGACACCCTCATCCGGGAATATGGCCTGGATCATTCGGATCTGTCTCTGGAAATCACGGAATCCGCCTACACACAGGATGCAGGCCAGATGATCGCCGCGGTGGAAAAGCTGCGCGCGATGGGATTCCGGATTGAGATGGATGACTTCGGAACCGGCTATTCTTCGCTGAATATGGTTTCCTCGCTGCCGTTTGATCTGTTGAAGCTGGATATGCAGTTCATCCGTAATGCCTTTTCGGAGAACGGCGATACCAAGATGCTGGAGCTCATTATTGACATCGCGGAATATCTGGCTGTGCCGGTCATCGCAGAAGGTGTCGAGACCGAGGAACAGATGAAG
>JAFTFP010000250.1 GCA_017449485.1 Lachnospiraceae bacterium | reverse complement strand
TGAGCCGAAAGTAAAAGATCTTAAGATACGGAGATGGCAGTGTCCGGCATGTGGGGCAGTGCATGACCGTGACATCAACGCAGCGGTCAATATCAGGAAGGAGGCTCTTCGCATCCTGAATGATATCGAAATACAGAAAGTAAGCTGAAAACAAATAGATTCACTAGGGCAGGAACTGCCCGAAGTCAACGCCTGTGGAGCCGATGGTCCCTGCCTGGCAAAGACACGTCTTAGCCGGCAAACTATAGCGATGAAGCAGGAATCCCCCGCCTCTGCAGGCGGTGGGAGGTTCAAGCGATGAGCAGGTTGAAGCACACAGGCTCGCCTGGCCAAAAGAGGGCAGTATCAGATCAATGCTGCCGGACCGGATAAGGAAAAGGAATTAGATACATGGTTCTGAACACAGGCAATCGCACGGATATTCCGGCGTTTTACAGTGAATGGTTTGCGCGCAGACTGCGGGAGGGGTATGTCCTTTCGCGGAATCCGTACTATCCGGAGCTGGTGACGCGCTATGAGCTGAAGCCGGAGCTGGTGGATGTCATCGTATTCTGCACCAAGAATCCGGGCCAGATGCTGCAGCATATGGATCTGCTCTCGCCCTTCAGGCAGTTCTGGCATGTGACGATCACGCCCTACGGGAAGGATATTGAGCCCGGTGTGCCGGACAAAAGACAGGTCATCCGGGATTTCCGGCGGCTCTCGGAGTACGTCGGGCCGACGGCGGTCTGCTGGCGGTATGATCCGATTTTCATTGACCAGACCTATACGCTGGCGTATCATCTGAATGCCTTTGAGCAGATGGCGGCGGCGCTGGAAGGCGCGACGGACCGGGTGATCATCAGCTTCATTGATCTTTATGAGAAGACCAGGCGCAACTTTCCGCAGGTGCGGGAAGTGACGAAGGAAGAGCGCAGTGAACTGGGGGCGCATATCTCGGAAACAGCGGCAAAATATGGCATGCGGGTGAAGGCCTGCCTGGAGGAGGCATCGCTGTCCCGGTTCGGCATTGATGTGGACGGGTGCTTTACGCAGAAGGACTTAGAGCGCGCCCTGGGCGAAGAACTGAATGTCCCGCCTGGCTCTGCGCCGCGCAAAGGCTGCAGCTGCATCCTGGGCAATGACATCGGCGCCTACAACACCTGCGCCCATTTCTGCCGGTACTGCTATGCCAACTATGACCGGGAGACGGTGCTGAGGAACCGGCAGCTGCACGATCCGGATAGTCCGCTGCTGGTCGGGCATGTGCGAGAGCAGGATACCATCCGGCAGGCGAACCAGACCTCCTGGCGGACCGGTCAGCTGACGCTGGGATTGTGATGAATTTGTAATTGGAGAAACAGAAATCTGCGACTGAAGATCGCGAAGTACGCGGCAGCAGAATGGTTGACAACCCCTGTATCTCACTTCCCACACTTTATCGCAATTCAGAAAAGAATTATCGAAAAACGATAAATTCATATTGAAAATCGAAAAGAGTTGTCGTATAGTGTAGACACAGCACTGAGTACAGTGCTGTGTCATAGTCCATTGTTCGAGGTGAAAAGTTTGAAAGCCATCTGCTTTCAAACTTTCATCGGTGTCGCGCAGGCACGCCACCGATGTGACACTGATGCCTGCGGCATAAGGTCAAAATATGAAGCATTCATCTGCAAACGAAAAACGTATGAAGTCGGATCTGATGCTCACAAAGTGTGCGATCATCCTGCTGAGTGTGATCAGCATTGCGCTGATGGCAGCCGGCCCTTTCTGGGTCCGGTGGGTCATGCGTCGGCCGTCGCCCCTGCTTGAGGGAGAGGTGAGGTACTGGCTGATGCTGATCGGCGGCTATGTATGCGGCGCACTGCTCCTGTACTGTCTGTATGTTCTCATGAAGCTGCTGAAGAATCTGGAGACAGGCGCTGTGTTCGTCAAGGAAAACGTCGATCTCCTGAAGCGGGTGAGCGTGATTATCCTGATCGCGGCGCTGATCTCTCTGTTTCTGGGCCTGACCTGTATCCCCAGCATGGCGGCGGTGGCAGTGATCGCTGCGTTCATGGCGCTGATCGTGCGGGTCGTAAGAGACGCCTTTGCCAGGGCGGTCGAGATGCAGGATGAGCTGGATTACACAATCTGAGGGGCGGAAATGATACGGATCAATTTAGACATTATGATGGCAAAACGCCATATCAGCGCGGGGACGCTGGCGGACCGGATCGATCTGACGCCGGCCAACCTGTCCATTCTGAAAAACAACAAAGCGAAGGCCATCCGGTTTTCTACGCTGAATGCGCTGTGCAGAGAGCTGCAGTGCCAGCCCGGTGACATTCTTGAATATGTGGATGAACCGGAAGCTGATCAGAACACGGGCTCCGACTGAACCCGGACTCTATGCAGATTTGGAGGATTTATGATGAACATGGAACAGAAGAGAACTTTTCGGTGGGCTGCGATCCTGAGTTATGTTCTCGGCTTTATCTATATTGACTGGTACGCCGCGCCGGGCATTGACCTGGACCGGCTCCTGGATTACCGGTGGGGCAATCTGGTTTTTACGATTCTCTACATCGCGGCGGTCGAGCTCTTCTCGGCAAAATGCGGCCTGACGCTTAGTGAACTGAGGCGGCGGACGTCGCCGGATGGCCGGAACCTGTCCGGATGTGCCGCTGAGAGCGTCTTCTTTGCAGGTCTGGCCCTGCTCCAGAGCTTAGCCAGTGTTCTGTGGGACATTCATCCGGAGGAGATAGGCCTGATGCAGGTGCTGATGTGGCATTTCACGATGGTCTATTATGTGCTGTGCCGCACTGGCACACTGGCAGCAGGACACACGGGAATCTTCTTCCTGCTGGATGCGTTCCAGGGCACAGTGGTGCTGCCGTGGAAAAACATCTTTCTGCGCTTTCTGTCGATCTGGACGCGCAGCAGAAAACCGGAAGAGCCGGATCAGGGTCTTGAACAGACGGAAGAACAGGAAGTCAGTAAGGAACAGCGCACAGCAAGAAAAAATGAGAAGATGCAGAAGGCAGGCATCCTTTTCATCAGCGTACTGACAGCCCTGATCGTGTGCATGATTGCCTGGAAGGAGCTGCTCGGCGTCTCGGCGGCTTTTGCCTCCTTCGGAACAGGACTGGCGGATCTGATGGAGCGTCTGCTTTCCACCAAAGTGCTGGAGAAGCTCATTCGCACCTATCTGCCGGAATTCCTGCTTTCGATCCCGGTGAGTGCATGGCTCTTCGGCCTGATCGGCGGCGCGCTGAAAGAGGGGCGGGCGCCGGTCTCGGACGCGGAGTTCTCCGAAAGCACGCGCAGATATCATATTTTCCCTGCGTACTCGGCATACATTGTGCTGGGCGCCCTGATTGCGGTCTACGTGCTGTTCTTTGCAGTCGGCGCGGCAGATCTGGTGTCGAAACTGGGCGGCGGTACAGGCCTTTTCAGCAAAGAGACATTGATGGACCGGGTCACTGTCTACGAGGCGGCCAGCGGTGCGATCAGCGGGTTCTGGCAGCTGGTGCGGATTGTACTGCTGAACTTCTCGGTTCTGCTGGGCTTCTGCCTGTTCTCGGATGTGCCGCTGTGGGAGCGGAAGAAGACGCGCGTGCTGGTGACCGTCTTATTCGGCTTTGCGACGGTTTTTGCCCTGATGGCAGGCTACCGTCTGTTTGTCCTGTATCTGTTTCTGTACGGGCCGACGCCCCGCCGGATCCTGTCCGGCTGGATCATCTGCGTACTTCTTCTGTGGTGTATCCTGACGCTGATCCGGTTCTTTAGGAAGATTCCGGCAGTCCGGATTGGGATTCTGGCAGCTGCGGCCAGCTTCACCGTGCTGTGCCTTTTCAATATCCGCGGAATCTGCTATTGACTGCCTAAAAGCGCAGGCTGGCAAAATATGGTACAATGTCAGTGCTTAACTTCTATTTACAGGAGAGAAAAGTATGCTGATGTTTACAGCTGTGCCAGGCAGCAATGAGGAGCTGGTGACGATTGCGGATCTGGCGGCGGAAAGCCCGAATGTGCTGAACCAGTGGCTTGCGGACCGGGGAGAGGCGATGATCGATCTGCTGGTGCGGATTGTGATAGCACTGGTTCTGTTCTTTATTGTTACGCGGATTCTGAAATATGTTCTGAAGCTGCTGGAGAAAAGCCTGAACCGTCACAAAGTGGAGGAGACGGCCAAGCAGTTTATTCTGACGCTGGTGCGGATCAGTGTGCTGACATTGACCGTCGTGACGATTGTTGTTCAGCTCAATATTGTCGAGGCTTCGTCTATCGCAGCACTGATCGCTTCGGCCGGCGTTGCCATCTCGCTGGCCATGCAGGGGGCCTTGTCAAATTTTGCCGGCGGCATATTGCTGATGCTGAACAAGCCATTCCGGGCGGGCGATTATATTATTGTCAAAGGCGCGGATGTCGAGGGCACCGTCGAGAAGATCGAGATTTATTACACCACGATCCGGACGTTGGCGGGAGAGCGGATTCTGATACCTAATTCGACGCTGACGGGCCAGTCGGTGGTCAATCAGGCACAGAACGGCACCAAAGTGCTGATTCTGCGCGTCGGCATTTCCTATGAGGAGGATATTGCGAAGGCGAAGGCAGTGCTGCAGAGTCTTCTGGAGGCAGAGCCCCGGATTCAGGAATCGCTGCGCCGCGTGGTGGTGGATGAGCTGGGAGAGTCGCAGGTGACGATGATGTGCATTGCCCGCGTCAAGGCAGTGGATTACAACAATGTCCGTTTCGATCTGAACGAGCGGATCCGCGTGACCTTCCGCGAAAAAGGCATCGAGATTCCTTACAATCAGCTGGATGTCCATATTCACTCATAACCGCTGGATGTCCATATTCACTCATACCACTGGATGTTCCCGATACTGAACAACGCTGCAGCTCAGGCATTTCTGTGCCTGAGTTGTATCTTTTGTGTCCAATATGATACTATATATAGTGTGTCTGCAGAAATGCTGCCACGAAGGGGAATGTATATTGACTTTTTTCAGGGGGAGATAGAAATGAAGTGTCCGTATTGCGGTAAGGATGACACCCGCGTCATTGATTCCAGACCGGTGGAGGAAAACAATTCCATCCGGCGCAGAAGAGTCTGTGATTCCTGCAAGAGGAGATTCACGACCTACGAAAAGATCGAGACGATTCCGCTGGTGGTCATCAAGAAGGACAATATCCGGGAGCCCTATGACCGCTCCAAGATTGAAGGCGGTATTCTGAGGGCCTGCCACAAGCGTCCGGTCAGCGTCAATCAGATCAAGCATGCGGTGGATGAGATTGAAGTAGAGATCTTCAACCGCGAGGAGAAGGAGATTTCCAGCGGAGAGATCGGAGAGCTGGTCATGTCGAAGATTCACGAGCTCGATCCGGTTGCCTATGTGCGTTT
>JAFTFP010000249.1 GCA_017449485.1 Lachnospiraceae bacterium | reverse complement strand
TGATCTCCACCATGGTCCAGCAGCTCAACACCATCGCTGCAGAATACGAGGGCACAGAGACTCGCAATAAGGAGGAGGCGGGAAGCCTTCCGGGAAGCGTTTTCTAAAGAAGGCAGCCTGTTATAAGCTGCGGCAGGGTATAAGCTATGGCGAATATTATTGTAAACATCGCAAATCTGAAACAATCCTGTGAGAACAACACCCAGTACACCCAAAATCTGATGAGTCAGAGGGAGCGGTTGGACGGGGTTGCCCGGCAGCTGACTGCAAAATGGAAGGGCTACGCAGGTCAGACCTACCTGGAGGTAACAGATGCCAGGGCGCAGACACTGGAGGAGATCATTGAGGGCATGAAGATCGTCGTAAACTTCGAGAGTAAGGCGGTTCAGTCTTATACCCGCGCGAATAAACTCGTCGATGAAATGATCGAAGAAATGTTTTAAACAGGAATGAGGAACATGCTATGGCTGATAATGAAAAGACCACCGGCGATGCATTATGGAATCTGAATATTCCGCCGGAAGAAATCAGCAATGCTGCCAAACAGGTTGATGAGATCATGGGCGAGATTATTAAGAATTATACCGCAATCAACGATGAAGTCGGAGTGATCCTGCATAACTGGCAGGGACTGGCACACGACAAGCATGTCGACCTGTTTAATGAAGATGCCGCTCTTTACAACGAGTATATTGAGGAGGCAAAATATGACGCCTTCCGCATGTTTGTTGTGAGCGATGCCTATTCAGCTGTGGAACAGCGGAATGTGGAGCGGAGCGGCAGGCTGAGCAGCGATATATTCTGAGGATACTAAGATGACAGAAGAAGAAGTGAAGAATGCTCTCCAGCAGATTGTCAATGATATCCAGAAGGTCTCGGAGCTGTGCAACACGATTAGTACGGCTGCACAGAATATGAACAAGGAGTTGACGGACAAATGCTACCCGGCCGTCAACGAGATCGGCAACAACTGGTCAGCAGGTCCGGCTGTCCGGTATGTTCAGAAAGTCGGCGGCCTGCTGGGAGAACTGCAGGATGATGCAGTCAGTATTGCGGCGGCAGCCGGCCTTGTCCAGAAGCAGTATATCGAGTCCTGCCGGGAGCGGGTCAAGGCCCTCGGCGTGGATCCGCATACGGTCCTTCCGAGTCTTTATTAAGGAGGCGGCATATGGCAGATTATCAGGTTAATCCGGTAGCGGCAAAAGGAATCGTAGAAGAGATGACGGCCGCCGGCGCGCAGCTGCTGCAGGAAATTAATGAACTGAAAGCATTCCGGACAGAGCTGAGCAAAAGATGGGAAGGCCAGGCCAATCTTGCTTATGATGAAGTCCTCTCTGAGGATATAAGGCTGCTGGACGCGTACTATACGCTGCTGGTGGAATATGAGAACGTGCTGCTCGAAAACACGATGGACTATGCAGCGACGGAGGACGAGAATGTACAGAAACTGCTGGCACCTGCGGAATAAGCAGGAAGCTGCGGTCAGCTCTGATTGAAGACAGGAGGAAGTTCAGGAATGGTACAGTGGATGGGAGTGATCCCGCTGGGGAGTGTTGTACTCCTGAAAGGGGCATACAAACGTCTGCAGATCATCGGTCAGACACAGGCAAACCGGGATACGAAAGAACTCTTCGATTACGTGGCAGTTCCGTTTCCGGAGGGCTATGTCGATGCGGATCATGTCGTGATGTTTCAGCATGAGGACGTTGACAAAATCTATGCGATCGGCCATCTGGACGACGGCGCTTACAGCTTTATGGCGCATGCAGAGCAGCGCATGAAAGATCTCAGAGACGGCCGCATAACCCTTGAAGAAGCAGCAGATACTCTCTGGGAGAAGGAGACAGATCATGAAGTATGACAGCTTATTGCCGATCGGCAGTGTTGTGAAGGTACAGGATTTTGACCCGCTTCTGCTCGTGATCGGCTCGAATGTCTCAGATCCGGTGTCCGGAAGAGTCTACGATTACTGTGCATGCATCTATCCGGCCGGTTATATTTCCGAAGATCAGATCGTATCCTTTGATCATGCTGCCATAGAAGAGATCTATGCGGTCGGTTATCTCGATGAAGAATCCAGAACCTTTCAGCATGATGCACAGGAACTGAACCAGTATCTTCGGGATAGTGAAAAAGGCGAGGCGGAGAATGGATAAGAATCAGAATATTAAATTTGCAGGTCTTCTGCCTGTCGGAAGTGTGGTGAGCTGTGCCAGCGAGGGCAAAAGGGTTATGATCATCGGGCGCGGCCACAGCGCGGCTGATGATGAAAACGTCCGGTATGACTATTGCTCCGTCCTGTTTCCGGAAGGATTTATCGACGGAGATCATCTTTTTTTCCACAATCACAGGGACATCACGAAGGTTTATCGCGTGGGCTATATCAACGATTCGGAGATGGAGCTTGAGGCTAAACTGGAAGCGTATCTGCGGGACAAGCGCGGATTGGATGCATAAAGTTGCTCAGAAGAACATGAGGACAGATTATGGGAGCAGAATCGGGACAGAACATTGCTGATCTGAATGATCTGGAAAATATGCTCATAGTCAGCACGGAAAAGCTGGAAGGGACAGCCGGCCATATTACGGAAGCGGCAGCAGCTGTCAGAAAGGCATACCAGCCGATTCCCGAAGCAAGATCGAGCCTTACTGCGTACAACAGCGGCGGTATCACACAGCAGCTGCAGGATCTTTATGACGTGGAATGCAGGTATTTCAAGCATATCGGGCAGCTGGAAATTGCCGCCGATACCCTTCGCAATATTGCCATCACCTATGATAATGCGGAGCAGGTTCTGATTGACGGAAAAGAAAGATCGCTGTCACCTGTGGCGGATCCGGCATCGATTGACCCTTATAATCCGGTTCCGGGCGAAAAACCGAAAGATCCCCCGAAGGAGGAGAAGAAGAAATCCTCCGGCTGGCAGAAGGAAAAGCGTCAGGGCGAGGACGAGAACGGTGACACCGCGTGGTATAATGAACCGTTTAATACCAAGGGATTGATTCACATCGGCCAGATCAAACGGAAGAATTATCCTGAGTCAGGAGGCTACAAGGATCAGACAGTCCAGACCAGAGGCTTTGGTGCTACTTTCTTCAGCGGTTCGATATATAATGCAGATCCGACCAAGACCAAGAATCCGGCGACCGGTCTGATGGAAGGCCCCTTCTATAAGGAGTATCCGAGGCGGGGCGATGCGCCGTTTGCTCCGCAGAAAGTCGGAACAATCGCGGAAATTTACGCGGATTATTCTGCCTCCTGGACGGGCCTTGGCGCGCAGAAGGTAAAGAATACCGATAACCTCAAGTACACGGTGGAGGCTTATCTCGGCCGGGCGGAGTTCAATGCGCACGCGGGGGTCGGAGCATTTGTCTACAAGACGCCGGATGGAGAACTTGTTCCTGCGTATGGTCTTTCTGCACAGGTGGGCGGCTCCTTTACGGCTGCCGGTGCCGGCGTGATGGCAGATGCCGGTCCCAGCGTGCTGGGTGCCATTGGCGGTGCATCCGCCGTCGTGGGACAGGTCTATGCCAATGCCACCGCTACGGTGGGTATGGTCGGCGGAAAGTTTGTGGCTGTCGCCTCCGGCGCGGTCGGAGCGGATTTATTTAAGGCGACTGGAACGGTCGGCGCCCGCATCATGGGCATTGAGGCCAAGGCCTCTGCCTCTGTGAAGGTCGGTCTGTCCGCTAAATTCGAGGTCGGCTTCGACGGCGGTGAATTTAAGGCAAACATCGGCGCCTGCCTCGGCCTGGGTGTTGAAATCAACATCTCGATCGATTTCAGCAAGGTCGGCAGTGCGTTGAAGACCGTCGGTGAGGGAATTGTAAGCGCTGGAAAGGCGATCGGACGCGGGATTGTAAGTGCAGGAAGAGCCATCGGAAGGTGGTTCCGACGATGGTAGCCTCCATGCGGTCCTATCTCAGACCTGTGCAGATGAATCTGGAACTGACGCAGTATTGCCCGCTTCACTGCCCGCAGTGCTATGTGGTGCCGGGCGCACGGCATATGCCGTTGGAAACAGCGCTACGGCGCATCCGGGATGCCGCATCAGCCGGCGTCGGCCACGTAAACTTAAGCGGGGGCGAAACACTGTGTTATCCGTATCTGCGGGAGCTGATCCGGGAGTGTAAGCGGCTGAACCTGATCAGCGCTGTCTCGCTATCCGGCGCCCTGGCTGATCAGGAAGTGCTGAGAGAGCTGATCCGGGATGGTGTCAGTGAAATCTACGTTTCCCTCAACGGCAGTTCAGAGAAAATCAACCGTCTGACACGAGACGGCTATGAACTGGCGGTCCAGACATTGGAATATTTAAGAGAGCTCCGGACGGAGCTCTCTTTTGACCAATATGCCATCAATTGGGTGATGCATCACTCCAATGCAGATGATTTCCGGGGTATGATCAGACTTGCAGAACGCTTTCAGGCCGCGGCACTGGTCGTCCTCGGGCT